>JAUUZS010000133.1 GCA_030589835.1 Cyclobacteriaceae bacterium | reverse complement strand
AGAATTATGCTGTTCTACCTGGTTAACAGAATTTAAAAGCGTTACCACCACATCAGCACGCTATCAAAATTTATCCTTAAACCCAAGCAAACTATCGGGTCAGTGCGGAAGGTTAAAATGTTGCCTCAACTATGAGTTGGATACCTATATGGATGCGCTAAAAGATATCCCTGAGGTAAAAACACCACTGCTGACCAGCAAAGGGGAGGCAAGACTTCAGAAAACAGATATTTTCAAAAAGATGATGTGGTTTGGTTATGAAAAAGAAAATGCATGGATTTCCATTTCAGCTCAGCGTGTCAAAGAGGTAATTATACTGAATGAGTCCGGCAAAAGACCTGCTACATTAAAAGAGGATAACATCGATCTTAAAGACGAAGCTTCAGAAGCGCTAAACAGCGATTTGGAAAGACTGGATAAAAAATTCAAAAATCAATCAACAACGAATAAGAAAAAAAAGAACAGAAACAGGAATAGAAATAGGAACAGAAATAGAAATAAAAATCAGAGCAATAAAAAGGATCAATAATATGAAAGGATTACCTCCCTGGATTCTCCCGGCTCTATTTTTCTTCGTGTCCAACTGTGACAGCAAAAGGGTTTTTGAAGGAAAAAAAGATTTTACAGATAAATTGTGGGCCATTAATAGTCCTGCTGAATTTTACTTTGAGATCGATAATACGGATAAAAAGTATAACCTTCTTTTTAGTGTTAGGAGTACTGCAAAATACAAATATCAAAATATCTACCTGCAGTATTATCTTGAAGATTCCACAGGCAGGCTGCTATCAAAAGACCTGAAAAACATTCAGCTTTTCAATGCTATTACCGGTATTCCATACGGATCTGGATTAGGGGACATTTATGATATTGAGAAAGTTTTTCTTGAGAATTATACCTTTGAAGATAAAGGAAACTACAAACTTAGAATTGATCAATTCATGAGACCAGATAGCCTGTCAGAAATTCTATCGGTCGGACTTAGGGTTGAATTTGATGAGGAAAAATAAAAGCTTCCAATAAAGCTTAGGATTTATTATTGAAAATGGCATCAAACCATAGAAAACCAACTTCGGGCATCTTTGGTGTATTCTCTGATGAAATACCCGGCAGGCTGGCGTTTTTTTTTGCGCCCTATTTACGTAATTGAACATGTAAATCTTGTATCGAACTCACGTTATTTAGTGGAAGTGTTAAATGTTGATAAATTCAGTTTACCACTCTTTTGCCGGAGAAAATTTCAGCAGTCGCTCTCTTATCGTTTCCTTATTATGCCAATATTCGCGGCTGAAAATACCCATATATTTCCAGTTCTTGGCAGCGAGCGTAAAGGGCGTATATATATGCATATCTTTAACCGAAATGCTTTGATGGTACAGATCATCGTCTGTCATGATCAATCCTAAATAATGGCCCCTTGACTTTACTGTCAAATCAGCAAAAGGCATTTCTTCCACTATTTCAAAATCAAGGCTAGGATCCAATTCCATGGCCTTAATTTTATGTTTGAGATACCAATTAATACTGTGGGATTTGTTTTCTTTTAACACAGGAACAAATTCACCTTTTGAAACTTCCATGGCATAGTGCAAATATTTTTTGAGAAGTTTGGGGCCGTCGTTCTTCGTACCATCAACTTTTAGTTGCTGTGGTAAAATACTGGTTACAATAATGATTTTTTCTTTGGCGCGGGTAATTGCTACATTAAGCCTGTTTTCTCCCTTTTGCACATTAAGACTTCCAAAATGATGGTTCATATGCCCTTTTTCGTCCGGGGCATAACCAATAGAAAAAATAATAATGTCTCTCTCGTCTCCCTGCACATTTTCAATATTTTTAATAAAAAGGGTGTCCGGTATTACGAATCCATTATCTACGGACTTGTGTTCGAGTTTGTCCATGATATGATCCTGTTGTCTTGCATTGAAACATACAATCCCAATACTTTTTTTCTGGTTGGAGTGCGCCAGTTTTTCAACGATTTCTACCACCTTATCTGCTTCGTCTTCATTGATCTGTTTGATCCAGCGTCCATCAACCCTGATGTATTCAATTGCCGGTGAGCCATTGTCGAGAATATTTTTTTCTGGCAAGAGTGTCAGATTCCCTTTGTAAAAATGCTGATTCGAAAAATCAATTAAGTCTAAAGATTGGCTTCTGTAATGACCTCTGAGCTGCACTTGCATTAAATATTGGCCGGCAAGATCCAGTAATGAATCGACCTCCAGAGATGGATCGGTATTATCTTCTAATTCTTCCTCCCACCTTACTTTATACAAATCAAAGGGACTCAGCTGCATCTTATCTCCGCTAATCACTATCTGTTTTCCCCGGTACATTGCGGGGATGCCCTGCTCAGAAAAACATTGTGAGGCCTCATCAAAAATGACCAGGTCGAATATTTTTTCCATCGGAAAAATTGCTGAAACGGCCTCAGGACTTGCCATCCAGCATGGAACCAGGTCAAAGATTTCATTTTCAAAATGTTGAATGAGCTTTCTGATGGGCCATATTTGCCTTTTTTTTGTCAGTTGGTGCGCCAGGTTCCGGTAGGTAATCATATTGTTAAGCCTGTTGAACTCCACATTTTCGTAGGTTTGCTCCCGGGCTTTGAGCAGGGTAATGTCTTTGCTCATTTTCAACTTCTCCTTCACAGCATCCTGAAGATCTTGCTGCATTCTTCCAAATTTCAGAGAATTAATAGATCGGAGTATTGGGTACTTGGTCTCAATATGATCAATCCAGGCGAGCCTCAAACTATTATGAAATAGCTCAAGTATTTCCTTTTCATCGGTTACATCCGACTGATCCAGCAGTTTATCGATCACTGCTCTTTCCGATTCGTTTAGCTCACTTTTAAGGTTATCAAAATCACATAGTGAGTCGAAATCGTCAGTAAGCGAGGATGTCATTTTTTCTTTTAGCCTTGAGTCCACAAGAATCATTTCTATTCGCGCATCTCTGAAATATGCTTTCCACTGAATCATCATTGACGGTATCCCGATTACAACCTCATATAATTGATTGACTTTTTCCGAAAACTGTTCGCGTGATAAAAAGAGCGGATTGAAATATTCTTTAAAATTTCTAAAGCTATCAAAAATCAAGTAGGAAATAACAGCAGCTTTTTCTACCTGAAACCATTTTTCAAATACATCTTTAAGATAAAAATCCGGGACTTCAAGAATCCACTTTATCGATTTCAGCTTGGTAATGTTGTGCTCAAGATTAAGTCTTAAGTCTACCATTTTCTCAAGCTTTCTATAGTCTTTTCCTGTTTTACGCAGGTGGTTTAGTGTAAGCACTTTATTAATCCATGCTTTATCCTTAGAAAATAAAAACCATTTTATGCGTAATAAAATATTTTTCCTGGCATGCATTTTCTTTTGTAATGCCTCCTGAAAAGTCCCTAATTTTTTATTGTCCAGACTTATTTCGGGGCCAGAATCCTGAAAACATCCCATCAATGCCCGTCTCATAGATGAAAGCTTGAGCAAGTCAGGCAAGCTTTCTGGTGTGATGTCCCTCGATTTTACTTTATACTGAAACATTCTAAAGGTATTGTCATCCTTTAGCTGCCGTAGCATCTCCTTTAAATTTTCCCTGCCATCATACACCTTCTCGGCTACTTTAAGGTCCATTCCCGAGCCAAGTAATTTTTCGATTTTACCTGAGATTTCTTCCTGGTAGATGGGGATCTCATTTAATATCGCCTTCATTTTATTCAGGTCCTCAATGCCGTATCCGGAAAATCTTTTCCGATTACTCCAGGTATATCCTTCCTTGTTAAATTTTTTATAGTAGGCAATGTAGAGCTTCAGCTTATTTTCATAAGAGGCAATTTTCCGGTAGGTAAAATTTCGATATTCTTGTTTTATATTGATTACCGGGCCATTCCTGTCGCTGTTCAGATATAATTCTTTTACCGAGACACCGGCTTCGTTTTCATCAAACAATACCTCCTTAAACTCTTCAAACTCCTCTGTTATCTGATCAATTTTTCTACTCGATTGAAGGAAATTACGCTCTAGTTGAATGGTATCCAGGCTTCCATTTTTTATCCGGTAATCGTACAAGCTCTCAATCTGGTCATTGATCTGAGAAAAAATTGCTTTGCGGTCATTTTTAAAATCATGTACCAGGGCGGCAAACCCAGAAATATCTCCAGATGCCAGGCGCTCATGAACTACGTCGAGTGCTGCGCGCTTCTGGCAAACGACCAACACGCGTTTTCCTCGGGCCATAAAATCACTAATCAGATTGCAAATAAGCTGCGATTTTCCGGTTCCGGGAGGTCCTTGTACCACAAGCGAGTTGCCTTTTTTTACTGCCTTTATTGCATTTTCCTGAAACGCATCGAGTTTGAAGGGAGTAAAGGTGTTTTCCTCTTTTACTTTATTTAAATAATGAAAATAATCTGCACTGTGCTTATCTGCATCTATTTGATCTTCTTTAGACCTTGAGGCAAAAAACTGTTCGATGTCTTCATATTGATCTTCCTCTAACAGGTGCTGATAATCCGGGACAAGATACGACCCTGCTTGTGGAAAAATTCCAAGCACAGCCTCCGGGTATAGTTTTATAACCCCATTTTGTTCCTTTTTATCGTATGCTGCCTTTTGGTACTCTTGAAAAGAGATTAATTCATCTATGAATGTTTCCTGATTAAAATTTATTTCTACAGGGCTATCCTTCAATATTTTATATATATTGGTTCGAAAAATGGTGCTGTCCTTTTCCAGCTCATCCAGCGTTTGTTCAATAAATTCTTCCGATATCTTGATCTCATTATAGTAGGAATACGCGAGCAAAAACGATTTATTGAAGGTGACGTTGACATCCTTTCTCAATATCAGGTGCCATTGATTATCATCTTGAATCAGTTCCACAGGAAAAAATAATAGTGGACATCGGACTAATGTGCCATCAGAGAATTTTCCTTTAATAAAAGGCCATCCGACGTAAAGATCTTTAGATCCCCGCTCGTCGAATATATATTTTTCTGTCCTCAATAGTCGTTTTAATTTTCGACTCATTAAATTGGAATCCTCGTCTCTGCTATCTGCAAGGCTACATATGGTAGTTTTCGATTTTCTCCCGATCAGGTTGTCAATAATTTCAAAAGAGGATTTCTTAATTAAAAAATGAAATTCATGAAGATCAATGAATTGACCCGATATCAGGCGCAGCAACAACAATGATTTGTTATTTGCCGAAAGATTTGTAAGCCGCCTAAGATAGGATTGAAGTATATGCTTCATTCAACTGTTATGGTTATTTGAAGTCAAGGTATAAAATCAATTTTTCAAATTTACTTTTCTCGACAGATTTAAAATTTACAAGTACTTTTTCTGATTTAATCGTAGCGTTTACTTCTCTGAATCTTATGATATCCTCTGCCAGATGATCAGATATGTACGGATGTTTTTGCAGCGATTCTAAATTATCATGATTTATTTTGATTTTCTGTGGTTTGAAGGCTGAGCTGATAAATGTATCAGATTTTAGGTTCCTCAGGGCATCTTCGGGCATATCATAGATTTCTTCCAATTGGACCTTACTTACAAACCCTCCTAATACATCTCGGTACTTTACGATTCGAGATGCAAATACCCTGCCGATCCCTGTTATGGTTTCAAGCTGCTCTACGCCTGCTTTATTAAGGTCAAATTTTATTGTAGCCTTTTTTGCCTTACTTCCCACGGCCCTGTCAGGCAAGTCAATAAATGAATATAAGTCCTGCATCCATGTAGCGGTAATTCCATATATTTTACTAATATCCTGTTTATAAATAAAGCGGCCTCCTTTTGTGCGATAGTTAACTAATCGTTGAGCTACGCTTGTTTTAAACCCAAGGAGCACCAGGCTATCCAAAGAAATTTTATTGGGATTGAATAAAAATAGTGCGTGATTTTGATCGGATTGATCATCAATTGCTAATATGGCAACTAAGCTGTCGAGTTGCTTTACTTCGGCAGGATCAATGTTTGAATATTGTCGAGAGACGATCTTAGGGAACAATAAAAGTATTAAAGCAATAATAGAGAAGATCAGCAAACTGACAAAACCTCTGGCTTCTTTATGTGATAATTTCAGAAAATTAGATATGCGATGATATATCTTATCCAATTGCAATGGTTAAGTGTTACTTTTTGACTTTTCCGACTACCCCTAAAGTGGCAACCGATCTGTAAAATAGCAAATCTTAGGCTCATACAAAAGGCATTTGATGGCATTGACAAAACTGAATTAGTAATAAATGATAAGGTGAGTCCGATGTTATTCACCTAAAAGTCAAAAAGAAGCGGTGTCATTCCGGAATTTGTATCTTTATAATTCAAAAAGCGTAAAAATATCCGCAATCTCATTATGAAATGCACGGAAAAACAAGTCTTAATGAAAGGTTAAGATATATTTTCCCGGCATGACCAATTATAAGTTATCGGACGGACCTTAGTATTAATTATCGCCTTCTTTTAGCTCATTCATAAAGTCAATGGATTCCTGTAGCTTTTTATTCGGGAATTTTCTTAAAATAAAAATAAGTGCTGCCGCCACCAATATACTTCCTGCTGATAATAGCATTAACCAATTTGTATTAAACGCATACAAGTCTATGTTTAGGAAAGCCTTTGCGGCCACAATAAGAAACGGGGCAGAGAATAATGGGATAATGATGATTAGGCTGTTCAAGTCATGAGCCTCCAGTTTTTGTAATTGGGCCAATTTTTTCTGTGCTTCAATTACTGCTGTTTTTGAGTCAATTGTGTAAAATAACTTCATTCTATAGATTTCAAAAATGAGACTAAATGCACTAATAATTAATAATATAAGTGCAGGGATATAATATCTGAAATCAGCAATATTTGTGATAATAAAGCCAGATAGAAACTTTATAAATACAATTCCAACAGCTATTTGGATAATGCCTTTCCATTTGATCTCATACAGCTGGGATTTTATTTTGACATAGGCAATTTGCTTTACCAACTCCCTATTGATTTGAACGCTTTTGTCCAGCTCCAGGTCTGTGCTGTTCCATATTCCGGATAACTCTTTATATTTCATATTACTGTTGATAAACTGATTGAAAATAAACTTTTAGTTTTTCTTTTATGCGTTGTTTTTTGGTGGATATATTGGACACAGACATGCCCATGACACCTGAGATTTCCTTGTTTTTGCAACCTTCCAGATATAAGAGCATGATGGCTTTATCGATGGGCTTTAGCAAGTCAATAAAGCGATACAACTGTTCCAACTTAGCGTCAGTAACGGAGTCTTTTATCTGCAAAAACTCCATTTGCTGTTGGTATGCGCTGTAGGTGGTGCTTCTGGTGGTGGCTTTTCTTAAAAAAGAGATGGATACATTAATGGCTATTCTATAGGTCCAGGTCGAAATGGAATAGGTATTGTTGTAGTTAGGGAAAGCTTTCCAGAGTTGCAGAATGATATCCTGGACCAAATCTTTTCTGACTTCGTGATCAATGCAATAGATACGAGCCACCTTTGCAATTAATTTCTTGTAGCGCTCAAGGTATTCAATAAAACGTGTTTCTTGTGAATTTGATTTTTTCAACTTGCTTTTTCTTAGCGTTAATTTGTTTGTTTATCTTATTATTCGCAAGTGAAGTCAAAATGTCACATTTCTTTAGGATTTTATTTGGCAAAACAAACTATTGACCGGATTTGTCCATGTTCAATTCCCCAATCCGTTTCTTATCTATAAAGTGAGAGGCATACGCATCCTCAATACTTTTATTTCCGGATTTGCTAAAAATCAATCTGCGCTTCACGCCTTTCCCAAATTTGTCATAGGCGGTCCACTATTTAGTCAATTTCAAATCAGCGGCAACTATTCTTATTGTCCGGCTAATTGCAGACAATTTTCCCAAATTTACGCTACATACTTTTTCGAGATAGGCTACCTTTCCGAACCTCCATGCTTCAATATCTTTTTTTGTTAAATAATCAAGTTTTTGCAGCATGTTAACTGCGCTAATAAAACCTTTTTCGTAAATCAGTGTAGGGCAATCTGCTTAGCCTTAGCCTCAAGGTCTTTTTTATTCATCATCCACCATATTATTGTAGTATTCCAATTGGTCTTTTACATGCTCAATATATCGCTTGTTTTTATAATCGAACCATTGTTGCCGATAATCTCCAGAGTTATCAATTTGCCACTTAAAATTTGCAAATGGCTTACGTTTGTGCAACGCATTTATCAAGCTATCCCTAAGTTTGGAATCATCTACCGTTGAGGCAAAATCCTCCATAATTCTAAAAGATTCTCTTGATTCAAAACCCTCGAATTCGATGTAATCGGCACTATTCTCTTCCAGTTCTTTTTGGTCTTCCTCCCAAAGTTCATCTGTACCATCCCAATTGTCCGGATTCAGCATGTTTTTTGTTTCCCCGGTTCGCTTGTTATAATAACATATAAATCCACAATCCAATTCGCCCGCAATAACCTTGATTTGTTTTTCTGTCAGGTTTATCATTTTTTTAGTCTATTCTCAAAAATTATAATTCTTTTTACAATATACTTCATTTTTCAACTCACTGACACACAAATTGTGTCGAATGCAGGAATTCCTTCAAAGGATGCTGTGGTTTAAATTGCATTGTGAAGTAATTCTAATCGAAGTTTCGCACCAGATTACTTGTCTTTTGTTTATTGAAAAAATTGTTTTATATGAAGCAATTTCATTGTGTCTGTTGGTGTGTTTCCTGCCTGCAGGGTCTGTCAGGCAGGGAATTGATTTAACTGTAATACATAACATTGTGCCTCATTTTCAGGATTTATTTCCACGTTTCATTTTAAATGGAAGAATTAATATTTGGTTTATGATTTAATAATGCGATTTCGTGAAAAATATGGAGACTTGAAATTAGGATGAGCGTTCCGCATTCTTCCAAAAGATTGGATAGGGATTTAATTATTATGGTTCTACCCTGAATTTAATGAATGATGATAAATTGTGTCAGAAGTCGGAAGACCGAAGACCGAAGTAAAAAAGGGTGATAACCCAATGCAGGAATAAGAAACATTAACACTTGCCGGTTTTGGAAGTCTTTTCTT
>JAUUZS010000408.1 GCA_030589835.1 Cyclobacteriaceae bacterium | reverse complement strand
GAGCCTTTCAGTTTTTCTACCGTTTCTTTAGTAATGTATAAGCCCAGGCCTGATCCTTCACATAATGAGGAGGTTCTGAAAAACATGTTAAAAATTCGATCCAGGTATTGTTCTTCAATTCCCCTTCCATTATCGCTTACCGTAATCCTGTTTTCTAATCCTCTATATTCAAATGAAATATCTACGACCGGATCTTTATACCCATCAAATACATGAAATTTCATGGCGTTTGTAATCAAATTATTCATTATGATTTTAAGTCTTACAGGATCTGTTTCAATCATCGCATTAGTTGAAAACCTCCTTCTGAAATTAATTTTATCATAATTGTCGCAGTGGTCCAGGTTGCCAAGTATTTCATCAAGAACATCCCTGAAATATAGTTTTTTCATGATGATGCCCAGCCTGGAATTTTGTGACATATTCGTTACATCTTTGATATAGCATTCCAAATTTTGAACACGGCCTTCCATCATCTTCAACAGCTCACCTTTTTGTTGTAGGTCAGATTCCATTTTGACCACATCAATAAATCCCATTATTGATTTGAGAGGTGAACGTAAATCATGGGAAACAGAATAAACAAATTGAGCAAGTGATTTATTTCTTTCGGTAAGATCACTATTCAGTTTTATTATTTCACCTATCGGTATTTCTTTACGTAGTTCGGGTGCCAGGTTTTTAGTGTTCATTATTTTTGAGTTAGATCACGACATATAGTAAAAAGAGTAATTGCTTGGTTATTAAAAAATGTGATATTGTAAATGTACAAGGTGTTTGAATTAAAGAGCAGAGATGGGCATAGACAAACACTCATCACAAAACCGGATAGCATAGACAAATCATCAACTTGCATAATTATTATCGCCTTTCAATTTTTAGGGCTCAACTTTCATTATTTGGCTTAATTGCTATTGTATTGATTGATTTATACCTAAAATTGGGTGGAAATCACATTGTCATGGATAAAATAGTTGTTCTTATTGTCGATGATAACTGGGAGATCATTGAGTCGATTGCTTCTTTTTTAAAGAAAATAAATCCGGATTACATAATCATTACAGCTCCCAATGGGAAAGTGGGTGTTGATATAGCTGTAAAAGAAATTCCTGACGTGATCATAATGGATTGGGATATGCCGGTAATGAATGGTATCGATGCAATGCAGCAGATAAAAAGTCAGGAAAGTACCGCTGAAATCCCTGTTATTATTGCCACGGGAGCTATGTTGTCTTCTGAAAACTTAAAAACTGCTCTGCAAGCCGGAGCTATGGATTACATACGTAAACCGATAGACTATATAGAGCTTGAAGCGCGTTTGAATACCGCTCTAAATATAAAACAACATCTGAGGGCCATTCAAGCGTTATTGAAAAATGAAATAGAATTAAAAAATAGAAAGCTTAGCACAACCTCGATGCTAGTGGTAGAAAAGAATGATTTACTACAGGAATTCGGGACTGAACTCAATAAGTTGCTTGACAAATTGGATGCTCAATCGTCAATGATCGCGGAATTGAAGTCTTTGATAAAACAGGTTGATGATCATCTTGAACTGGATATAAGCTGGGATACGTTTAAAGTACAGTTTGAAGAAGTACATGCTCAATTTTTTAGTGAATTGGAAAAACGGTACGCAGGTATCTCACATAAAGATTTAAAGCTTTGTGCCTATATGCGTCTGGGTATCGAAAATAAGGAAATATCAAAATTATTAAATATAACTCCTGCGAGTGTAAGTACATCTTTGTATCGTTTGAAGAAAAAATTGAACGTAGACACCGAGCAGGATTTGAGGGATTTTATTTTTAAATTGGGCTAGTCTGGATAATCCAGTCTTACAGGAAGTGTACTTCTTCCTGTTAGGAATAATAAAGTTAAAACAAGTGGCGCGTGGCAGTAGCAGACGGCAGGAAAAAGTATAAGGCAGGTGATAATCACTGATATTTATATGCAAACAGGAAATTTTTGTGAAATAAAATGGCCGGTTGGGCAGTCCTTAATTGGCCTAAAAATTATCCGGTAATCTTAATTATGGAGATTCATTTTTTTATCAGAACACTTAGTAGAATTCGAATTGATATGTGTATCACACATTTGGGACACTTCCAAAAAATCAAAGGGCTGCTTTTTATTTTATGTTCATTTCTATGCATTGGACATGTTAATGCCCAGTTAGCTGAGGATATCGTATTCAAGAATTTTTCAATGGAACAGGGTATGTCAAACAACCAGGTAAAAGCCATTTTACAGGGATCAAATGGCTACATATGGATCGCCACCATGGAAGGATTGAACCGATTTGATGGCTATGATTTTAAATATTATAGATTTGAGCAAAATGACTCAACCTCGTTGAGAAGTAACAATGTTTGGGCTCTGCATGAAGACCGGTTGAACAACCTTTGGGTGGGAACCTCAGGTGGATATCACAAATTAGACAGACAAACAGATAGGTTTACGAGAATTTTACATGATGAAAATGATCCGGCATCAATCAGCAACAACACCATTTTTAGTATTGGGGAAGATGCAACCGGGAACCTTTGGGCTGGAAGTTATTTTAAAGGACTCAACCTATATAACAGGGAGACAAAAGGTTTCATGAGGTTCCGTCATAATACAGAGGATACGCTTTCCATAAGCGATGACAGGGTGTTTTGCATTTTTGTTGACAGCCATGATGTATTGTGGGTCGGTACGAAGAATGGATTGAACAAATTTGACAAGGCCACACAAAAGTTCAAAAGATATTTCCATGATTCAAGCGACCCGGCCACGCTCAGTGGCTCACACATATATAGTATTGCGGAAGACAAAGAAGGGGTGCTTTGGGTGGGAACGAATTCAAATGGATTGAACAGTTTCGATAGAAATAGCAATTCGTTTATACATTATAAGCACAATAAAAATAATACGGGCAGCCTAAGTGATAACCGTATTCGCAAGGTTTTTAAGGATTCAAAGGGCAATTTATGGATTGGCACAAGTATGGGATTGAATAAATATATTCCACAAACTAATTCATTCATAAGATATTTGCACAGTGAGGATAATCCAAATTCCTTGATTAGTGATCTTGTTAGGGAAATCGCAGAAGATGCCAATGGCAATTTATGGATCGGCACTTACCTGGGCATTAGTTTGATACCAAGCAAGAAAATGCAGATAAAACAAAAGCTACCTGAAAAGAAAAATACAGAATTTATTAAGCGAAACTGGATATGGGCAATTTCGGAAGGCCCGGCAGGCAACTTATGGGTAGGGTCATGGGACGGATTGTATCAATATAACCGGAGCAGGGAACAAAAGAAATACTTTTCTGCAGACAATAGTGACCCGGGAGCACTGAGTTACCAGAGCATTATAAGCTTGCACATCGATGAACAAGGAATAGTTTGGATTGGCACATATACCGGAGGGCTCAACAGGTATGATCCTTCAACAAATTCCTTCAGGCATTTTAAAAACAATCCTAATGACCCTTATTCCATCAGCAGCAATATCGTTAGGAGCATATTGGAGGATCGTGTAGGAAATTTATGGATTGGTACTTCAAAAGGATTGAACCTGATGGATAAAGAAACTGAAAGATTTACCAGGCACTTTGCGGATGAGGAAAATATCGATTCTCTCCAAAACGATTATATCTGGAGCCTTGAAGAAGATAATCATGGAGTCATTTGGATGGGTACTTCTGGCGATGTGCATAAATATGACCCCACCACAAAAAAATTTAGCATATTCGACCAATATCCGGGATATGACAAGGTGTCTGTACATCACATAACAAAAGACCTTGAGGGTAATTTGTTGTTTGTCGGAAATGGAATGAGTTATCTGGAGATGGAAACAGGACGTTTAAAGCAGTTTAACATGTCAAACGGAGTTTTGAATTCTGACGGTTGCTCTTGTGCTCTAATTGATAACAATGGTGATATTTGGGCGGCGGATGGAAAGGGAATTCTAAAAATCGATCCTGACACAGGTGAATCCCGTAGGTTTGACATTACAGATGGATTGCAGGATTGGACGTTTAATAATAGCAGTTGTTTTAAAGGTAAGAATGGTATTTTATATTTCGGTGGCAATAAGGGTTTCAATTCCTTTCACCCTGATAGCGTTAATGTTAGTGGATATATGCCTCCAGTTTCCCTGACAAATTTTCAACTATTTAATAAGGATGTCCCACTCATTCACGAGGTTTCCGATACCGCTTCAAGTGAGTTGATTTATACGCTGCCAAAGACCATCGGATCTATGGATCAACTTACATTGCCCTATAATGCTTTTGTGATGAGTTTTGAATATGCATCGATGGATTTTGCCAACGCTGAAAAAAACGAATATCAATACATGCTGGAAAATTTTGATATTGACTGGAATAAAGTAGGTGGCCAGCGCAAAGCCACCTATACCAATATTTCTCCTGGAGCATATGTGTTTAGAGTTAAGGGAAGCAATAATGATGGCGTTTGGAGCGATCGGGAAGTAGCATTGCCTATTACCATTCTACCCCCCTGGTGGCTTACCTGGTGGATGAAAACCATGTACTGGATACTTGGTATTGGTGGGCCTTTAGCTTTTTATTTTACAAGG
>JAUUZS010000185.1 GCA_030589835.1 Cyclobacteriaceae bacterium | reverse complement strand
GAATTTATTAAGGACATTATAGAACTCACGAAAAATGCCCGTGTTACCCCAAAACGGCAGAAAATAGATTTCGAAAAATTGGTAGACGATACCTTTGACTATTTGAAGTATTCGAGTAATTCTATTCCACCAAAGCCGAAGCTTAGCATTCATCAAAAAAAGGCCTTCTATTCTGATGCCAGTAGGATAAAGGTAATTTTCAATAACATAATTAGCAACTCCTTAAAGTTTAGTGATCCGGAAAATACAGAAATCAATATCAATATTGAAGTAGAAAATGGCGATGCTAATATTGAAATAGGGGACAAGGGAGCAGGGATTCATAAAAAATACCAGGAAGATGTGTTCAAGATGTTTTTTAGGGCAACAGACCAAAATGCCGGGTCAGGATTGGGACTTTACATTGTAAAGGAAACTGTGCAAAAGCTAAATGGCGATATTTCACTTACCTCTGAACCACGCAAAGGAACAACCCTAAAAATGAAACTGCCAAATATGGGGTCTCAAGCGCAAGCCGGTAAAGCAAAAAGTGTAGCCCCTTAAGAAATTAAACCAACCAATCCCGAAAACAGAGTTAGTTTGGATGTTGTCTATATCATGATTATCAGATATAGAACAATTGAATTATGAGTCCACTCCGAAAAGGCAAAATTGATATTTTGGCTTTTTCAACCGCTCCGAAATGAGCGTATTCGGCACTTTTCGCCTCGGTTCGTGAAGACACGAACCGAAACCAGACTTTTCGGAGTGGACTCAATTATGAGATTTATTGCGGGCAGGCGTTTTCTGAGGTTTCAATCTTTTTGTAAACATTGCATATTGCAGATAATGAACCCATGAAAAACCTGCCAAAGGAGTTTAATAGTGGAATTATTAATGAAAATAATAAAAGCGGAAAAATAAGCAACATGGGGTATAATATAGTACTGATTGAGCCGGAAATACCAATGAACACAGGAAATATCGGAAGGCTTACTTTGGCTTCAGGTTCAAATTTGCATTTGGTAAAACCATTCGGTTTTCAATTGGATGATTCAAGGTTAAAACGAGCGGGATTAGATTATTGGAAACATCTGTCGTTAAGCGTTTATGATGACACAGATGAATTTTTCTCTTTGAATAAGGACAAGGATATGGTGTTTTTCTCTAGCCATGCCAGCAAGGACTATCTTTCCATCGACTATAAAGAGGATATGTTCCTTATTTTTGGAAAAGAGTCTGTTGGATTACCAAAAAATATGATCGATGCGCATGCTGATGAGCTGTATAAAATACCAATTTATAGTGATCATATTCGCAGCCTTAACTTAGCCAATGCCGTAAGTATTGTGGTGTATGAAGGCCTGAGGAATATACATCATAAGGCCTGATTTCAGCAAAATTTCAGGTACATCATGCTTGTCATACTAATAATCTGTGCCGATTACATTACTCCGATCGCAGTGTGCTCAACAAATTTCTCTTTAGGCTATTTCTTGTAATTAAGACGATCCAAACGAGTCCGTTTAGTAAAATGAGCATAATAATAAATGCCGCCGTCTGCCATGAGGCCTGAACGAAATCGGAAAGCAGCGATGGTAGGGTGGCCACAAATGCTGAAATGGCTCCGGTGAGTGTTCCGGTCACCAGCAGAATCATATGTTCCAGGGTGATCATATTCAGGATGCGTTTCTTTTGATAACCCATGGCACGAAGGATGCCTATTTCTTGTCTGCGGTCCAGAATATTTCGAGCCAATGAAACCCCCAGGCCTACGGTACCCAATATCATTGCCAGTCCGCCGAGCAGCAAAAAGATGGAAAGGTAAGTGTTTTCGATCTGGTTGAACATTGCAAGCCGATCTGCTGCCAATTCGATTTCCAGACCATCGTTTCTGAATTCACGCTGCAGTTTGGAGGCGGTCTCTTCCTGGTCTTCAAACTTGCCATCGACTAAAAAAACATGCGATCCACTACTTGACGGAAAGTGTTTCAAAAACAATTTTTCATCGATCAGCACATTTCCCTGGAAGATGGAATTTGCCAATCCTCCGATGAGTTTAAGATAAATTTCCTGCCCTTGTTCATTTTGGTAAATCAACGTATCGCCTACAGTTTTGCCCAATCCCCACAAGATAACCGTTTGGTCGGCAATGGCCGGGATTACATTTCCCGGTAACTCGGTCTGCAGAGAAGTCCATGGCGCTTCGCTATTCAATTCGTCAGTTGATTTGATAAACGAAAACCGACCACTAAGGTCTTGCGAAGGGAGCCCAAGTATTTGGGGGGCAGTCACCAGGTTTAGGTTCAGGCAACTGGCATCGTCGCCTTCAATTTTTCTCAATTGAATAAAATTTAGTGCCGGATCAATTGAATTTTCCTTTGCATTCAGGTCTTTCAGGATAGGAAGCGTTGTTTTCATATAAAACAAAAAACCTCCTGTGCCACTTGAAAGCTCCTTTGATCCACTGTGCAAATCTTTTCTGTTCAGTCCAGTAGAAATGATGACAAAAGCGCCTAAGGAAAATAGGATGACAATACGCAGGCTTCTGTTCCGATTTCGGTGCAGGTTTTTTAATATCAATGAAGAAGTGGATAAATTTTCCTTGGTCAGGAAATTCCCTCGTCGAATCACCAAAGCGGTAAACAATAAACCTGACAGAAGAAGCAATGCTCCGGCAGAAAAGAACGTGCCGGTATTTAATCCTTCTCCAAACCATAATTCATATGCTAATAATCCGATGGCCAATAACCCAGAGCTTATATAACCCAGTTGAAACAACCGAGAACCCTTGATGACAATGCTTATCTGCTCTCGCTGAAGGTTAACAGAACTAAGTTTTAGTTTTTTGTTCGCATTATACCAGATCGTTAACCAAACGATCATAAGTGAACTGCCCATTCCCAGCATTAGGGTAGGGAGCTGTACCACTTCTTGCAATACCGAAGTGCGCACGATGTCGTACCATACTGTATTCAGAGCGGTGAAGATGAGTTTATTGTAAAGTATGGCGGTCAATCCTCCCGCGATAACACCGGGCAGGGCTATGAGCAATCCTTCCAATAAAATAATGTTTTTTATCTTGCCAGCTGTAAAGCCAAGCGCTTTGAGGGTACCAACTTCTGACATTCTTTTTTCCAGGTGAAGATTAAACAGCAGCGCTACCAGAATTATACCTGCCAATAAAAGAAAAAAACTTAAGGACATAAAAAGTTGTGAGAAATCAACCCCTCCGCGTGCAGCGGTCAAGCCGTCTTCTTTTACTGATTTTAAGGAAAACCCTAAATGTTTTGGAGTTAATATGTCGGAAAGTTGCTCTTCGATCTCATTTTTACCCAAGCCATCAGCAGATAGCCGAATGGCTGTACAGCTACCAAAGCGGTTTGCCCATAGTTTTTTTCCTGGTGCATAGGGAATAAAAGCCTTGGGTGTACCTTTGTATTCTTTCCAGTATGTTTCGTCTTTATCCCGAATTTCATCCAATTTTACCGGAACTCCCGCTTGCCAATCCCTGCAATTGCCGGCATCGGACAATCCTGGTAGGTTTGGCATCAAATCTTTTTCGGCATACACACCCTCAATAGGGACAATATCGCTTATCGTAAACCAGCGGCGGTCTTCAGATAATTTCCGCAGGGGGCCAATGACAAAATAGGCAATTTCTATGCTATCGCCAATGGATGCCTGAAGGTCATCGGCCATCCATCTGTTGATTACAATATCCCTTTCCGAAGTTGGGGCTGCAGTCATGAAAGGCCCGGCTGTAATAAAGGAGTAAGGGACTATTCGATTGCCAACTTTATAGCTGTTCACCATGTAGGTGAGGATTTCCGAGGCATCAGGATCAATTTGTTTTGTGACCTCAACAATAGTTGAATCAATAAATACACGTTCAGACCTGATCTCCCATTGTGTATTGCGGTTGACCGGAAAAACCTGCAGCGCTATATCTTCGGCTGTCCAGTATTTTTGTATGGTCTCCAAGATCAAATTTTCATGTAAAGCGTTATTTCCTGATATCAGCAATTGGTTGACTTTGCCAGACCATTCCATTTTATCAGACAAAAAAGAGACCGGGAGAAAAACATTATATGGAGCAGTTTGTGAAGTTTTTAAATTGAATCTTCCCAGCTCATCGGGACTCAAGATCTTCCCAACCTTTAGCCGGATAGACACCTGGTTATCCTCGTCCGATACGAAGGGCGCATTTTTTGGTATTTGAGAGGCCTTATCAACCCGTAGTAAAAATGGATCGCCAATGCTCAGTTGTAGTCGTTGGGCCAGGTTTTCGCTGATGTACCCTTCGTTGTTTGGCGGGAGCGTAAAATTGCTTTTTTTCAAAAAGAAGGAGGAAAAATTGTGGTCGATTCCTATCACCTGAATGCCGCTTAATTTATATTTCCCTCCCTGTGCTGAGGAGATGCCATCCAAGCGAAGGATCGGGGCGATATCGACATCCAGATCCGCTCTGAGTTCATCTGCCAACTCTGACCTGAAATAGCGGTCGATTCCGGAAAACAAATATTCTGTTTGTCCAAGGCGCATCAGGGTTGATTTTTCCAGGCTATACTGAATGGAATCACCGACAAACAAGGTGCCCGTAAGCACCATGGTACTTGTGGCGACCCCGATGATTACCGCGAGGTGTGACTTCCAGTAATAGGTAAATGATCGGATTATGAATTTGAAAAGTGACATGCCTTAGAATTACTTGGATTAAATTAATTGACCATTTTCCAGATTGACCGACCTGTCCATTTTAGCCCCTATTTCGTTGGAATGTGTCACGACTATCAGGGAGGTGTTGAATTCTTTATTTAATTTCAGCAACAGAGAAGTGATGGACATCGCATTGTTTCGGTCTAAGGAACCAGTAGGCTCATCGGCCAATAATATCTTGGGATTGTTGATCAATGCGCGGATTACGGCAACCCGCTGGCATTCACCGCCAGATAAAGTACCAGGGAGTTTGTCTTTTAATTCCCATAAATCAACTGCTTTTATCAATTCTACTGCCCGTTCCCTGCATTCCTTTTTATAGCTGGTATCTTTCAAGGGAAGGATGGGTACCAATACATTTTCCTGCACGGTACATTGGGGCAATAAATGATGCGACTGAAAGACAAACCCTATTTCCCTGTTTCGGAATGTGGCAAGCTGTGTTTCTGTAAAATCCGTCAGTCTGCTCCCATCAAAAACCACCTCTCCATCATCTGGTTTGTCCAGTGCGCCAATGATGTTCAATAAGGTGGATTTGCCCGATCCTGAGGGCCCCAATATTGCTAAGGTTTCTCCCTGGTTCAATTCCAGTGAAACGCCTGCCAATACCTGTTTCGTTTTTCCTTCCTGACCAATTTCGTAGGATTTATGGATGTTTGAGAGTTTAAGCAGCATCTGAGTTTTTGTTTTTTGAATCTGTTATCTTTTTGTACAATTCAATGGTTTCCAAAGCTTGATTATGAATGTTGAATTTTTGGATGATGCCATCTTTTCCGGCTTTACTGAGGGCGGATAATTTTTCAGGATTGCCCAGGAGGTCTACCAAAGCACTGGCCAGCTCTTCGGGTTTGTTTGGCTCATAAATCACTCCGCCGCCGGATTTTTCTACAATCTCAGGAAATGCCCCCAGGGCAGGTTGCACCACTGGAATACCGGATGCCATTGCTTCAAGCTGATATAAGCCAAATGCTTCACCTTCCAGCACCGGTACTGATAATATGGAAATTTCCTTTAAAAACTCCAGACGGCCTTCTTCTTCAAAATCCTTGTGGAATTCCACATCATCGTGTATGCCGGCCTCACTTATTTTTTTCCTGATGTTTTTATTGAACTGATCATCGTCACCTGTCGATCCACCGGTCAAAATTAATTTCACATCCTTCCACCTGTCGTCCTTTTTGAGCAAGATAAAGGCATCAACCAACACTCCCAATCCATTGCTTTCGCACATTCTGGATAGATATCCGATATGAAGAGGCCTTTCAGATGTATTTATATAGGTCTAATCCTCAGCGTCAATCATGATATGATGGGTGATCAGTTTTTCATCAGGGATATCCAGAATTGGCTGCATTTCCTTTGCAAAAAAACTGCTTACAGCAAAGAAAGCATCCACATCATGGGCTCTTTCCTTCATGGTATCCCAGGTTTTCTTTTTGAAATATTCATCCATGGCATCTACCCATACATCCTCATCCTGTAAGGTGCATACCACAATAACATCGAGTTTTTCTTTGATACGTTTTGCCAGGCCGATTAACAGTGCATTTGATAAATGAATTACATCCGCATCACAATGTTCTGCAATCCAGTCAACAAGGTGATCCAGTTCTTTTTTTTGTTCTCCCATTTCACCCAGAAGCATGGAGATGGTCATGTTTTCCAGCCCTTTTGGATTGGTTGATCCGGCCATATGGGCGGCAAACTTCAGCATGGGTCCAGAATTCAGGATCTTATCCAGCCACGCAGGAGCTTTCTTTAAAATGGGGAAGGTATGTTTAAGATACAGACTGATGGCTCCATAAAATATAGGTACGTCATCCAGATCATGCTCGTCGGCAAAAAGCGGAAGATACATCGGGACTTTGATTACCTCTGCCCCGGCATCCTTTAATCCACGAATATATTTACTGTCCCTAAGGCAATTTCCACAATAGAAACTGCCTCCTGATCCTGGTACGATATGAATTATTTGCATGGTTTTAACCTAATTTTAGTTGCTTATAATATTTGTTGCGTAGTATTGATATTGTGTCCGTAACTGTAAAATGCTATAGTATAGCCTATATATTTTTTCTTTATTAGGATTATACTTGAATTCGGAATCTTTTTGTATTGTTTAAGATTTAAATATTGTTTTTTTTCTCTATAACTTGAATGAAAAGAATGTTCATTGGCGATGGAATTACCTGGTATTTACTTTCATTTTCAAAATTATATCCTTTTCAAAAAATCAAATGGACTATTTATCACCAATATCAATTTCCGAAAAAGTAAATATTTCCGTCACGGGCTCCAACAACGATGTGCCCATCGATTACAGCAGGATTATGTGCCATGGCGCTGCCAATTTCATAAGACCATAATTCTTTTCCTTTATCCAGGCTAAGGATATAGAGCATTCCGTCCATGGCGGCCGAAATGACCATATTTTTTGCAATTACCGGAGATGCATCGAGCCGTCCTCCGGCATTGTATGACCACAGCAATGCGCCTGTATTTTTATTGAAACATCGCATATACTTGTCCTGTCCACCAATAACCACCCTGTTATTTGCAATGGATGGGGAGCCTAAAATCGGCAAATTGTTTGATGGATTATTCCACTGCCATTTAATTTTTTCATTTTTCAGGTCAACGCACGAAAACATGCCGTCGTAATCACCGGTGAAGGCGAGATCACCAGATATCGCAGCAGATCCGGCAATATAAGTTGCCACTTCTATTTGATTTCTGCGTGTTCCATCTTTGAGGTTAACCATATGCATAAACCCATCGCATCCCCCAACCATAGAGGCCTTTAGTCCTATCGAGGGAGTTCCATTAATGAAATTATCGGCTTCATATTTCCATACTGGTTTGCCGGTTTTGGCCTCCATGCAATGCAGGTAATAATCATAGCTGCCCACGACCAGATAGGATTTGTTATTTTGAGAATAATGGTTAGCAGACCCCATTATCTGGTTGTCAGCAGAATATGTCCATAACAATTTGCCGGATCCGGCATCCAGAGCATACAGGTTGCCGCTCAGGTTACCAACATATACCATTCCATCGAGATAAAGTGCCGGAGCCTCAATCGAATTATCCGTTTCAAATTTCCATTTCAAATTTCCCTGCATATCAATCGCAT
>JAUUZS010000181.1 GCA_030589835.1 Cyclobacteriaceae bacterium | reverse complement strand
TCATTAATTACGGCCTGTCTGCATTTTTGTCCTTCATAATAAATATCGGCACTCAAAATTTCCAGCGTCCTGATTTCACCACTTGACCGTATTATTTGGTATTGATATATCCTTTCCAGAGGGTCTTTCCCTTCAGAATTATCCTGCATTTTTTTAACTCTATTTCTTGACTCACTGGTCATATATGACGTCAATTTTCTAGATGCATACTCCTTCAGTGTATCAATACCATAAATTTTTAAAAATGCCCTGTTTGCAAATAATGTTTTTTCTCCTGCTGATATGCCTACACCCAAAGGAGAATTCTCAACAAGGTTTTTATATTTCTCCTCACTATCCTTCAATACAAGGTTAATACTGGATATCTCTTCATTAGAAATCCTCAGTTTCTCATTTAACTTCTCAAATTCAATATTTTTATTCCGCAGACCTTCTTCATTTTTCTTTCGCTCAGTAATATCTGTTGTAGCTCCAAGCACCGTGATTTCACCATTGGATTCATCAAGAGCTAATCGCATATTCCGATCCAATAGCCACCTTGTATTGCCCTGTTTATTAATAATCCGGTATTCGTGATTACTAAAACCAGATTCTGAAAGGTTTTTCATTGAACTTGCAGCCAATTTCTGAACATCCTCCGGGTGCACAATAGATAACCACCCTTGGTCCATTTCGCCAATTTCATCTAAGGTGTAGCCACATATTTTTTGAAAAGCTCCTCCCACCCATAATGTTTCTGAGGTCTCATTTGGCTTCATTTTAAATGAATAAATAAAGTCGGATAGCATACCCGATATTTGACGATGCCGCTCTTCACTTTCAATTAAAGCCAATTCCGCATTTTTTCTGTCGGTAATATCGTGGACAGCGCCCAGTAAATGAATAATATTTTTTTTATCATCAAGTTCAATGATAACATTATTACTCAGCCATGCTGTGGTTCCTTGCTTAGTGATTATCCTGTATTCAATATGCCGGTTTGTTTTTTTCCAGTCATTATTGTCCACTTCCTTAATGATTCGCTCTACATCGTCCGGATGTACAATAGAGAGCCATGTCCTTTCAAAACTATGGATTTCATCAAGGGTATAACCGGTCAATTGGGCGAATTTCTCTCCTCCCCATTCAAAAAATAATCTTTTCCCGGGCAGCACCTTGCAGGCATAAACAAAGTCGGTGACAAGGCTGGAGATCTGCCGGTGTAGCTCCTCACTTTTCACCAACGCCTCTTCTGTTTTTTTTCTCTTGGTTATATCCCGAACAGAAGTAGCTCTGACTTTCTTCCCTTTATAGGTGTACATCTTGCCCTCAAACTCGGCATAAAAAGTAGAGCCATCTTTTCGTTGGGCTATAGCTTCATAAGGCTGCTCAAACCCGGACAACATGTTTTGCTTCACCAATTCCTTTGATTCGTCAGCAATGATATCCGTTCCAAATAGGCCGATCAATTCATTATGATCATATCCAAACATCCGGTAGGCTGTGTTGTTGGCTTCGATGCAAATCCCCTGATTCGAAAAAAATAAAGCCTCGCTCGATGTTTCTAACAATGCCCTGTTCTTTTCTTCACTGTCGTTTAAGGCAAGTTGTGCTTCTTTGACTTTTGAAATGTCCTGAATAATCAACGCATGTTTCAAAACCCCATCAACTAATATTGACCTCCCCTTGGATAATGCGTTTACGATTTGTCTGTCACGCCTGATCAACTCAATTTCAACAGGTTTGCCATCACCTTGCTTTGCATTTCCTGATAAAATATTGAATGAATTTGGCGTTATAAATTTCTCTACTGGAACTCCAATGAGCTCGGATGCCTCATGTCCTATCATTTTTGCAAAGGCTACATTGCTACCTGTTATTACAAAATTATGATGAAAAATATGCCCTTCTCCTGAAATTTCCTTTGATATAAATTGCTCTTCACTGCATTTATTCAGCTTTTCCGTAAGCTGTAAAACCTGCTCTTTAAGCTTATCTATTTCAGCATTCCTTTCTGAAGGATTTTGTCCACTCGCCGTTTTCCCTTTTCCCGATAATTCCCTCATAAATAAAATAATCCCCTAAATGCGTTCTACTGCCAATTTAGAAACTATTTTATTTTAATAAAAATGAAATTCCGGAATCAGAGATTATCGATCAGGCAAATATGAAAGAAACAGGTTTAGTTTTGATAAACACTTTTCGGCCAATGAATAACTGCCATGAATCCTACATACCTCATGCAATTGCCTTAACGTATATAATTGCATTTGTCCATTACTGGTTTGTAATAATCTTTGATCCTGATAGTATTCAAGCCAATTTTTACTGTTTTCAAATAGCCTTTTCCCCAGCATATTGGCCTTTTCTTTTTCGCCTACCCTGAATAATAAGTCTATAGAACTCACTAAAGAAATATCTGATTTAATGTTTTTCCCCTGAAAATTTGTATAGATAAAATTCACGACTTCCATGGCCTTTTTATCCTCACGTTCCTTTAATAATTCATGCGCCAGGGTATTGTAATTCCCCTTCATATTTTGCAATATCCTCAATTGAAAATCTTCATGGTTGTAATACACATTTTGATCTTCCAAATCCCGGTACTGTGATTTGACCATCAAGTTGGAATACATCATTTCTGAATTGATGGCCGCTGGAACATCCAGAGTGATTGGCAATAATCTGTAAACCGATCCTTCCTGCAATACATGCTTTTTGAGATCTAGTGAAATGGAGTTCAAGGAGGTTAGATTAAAGTATAGCGGTCGCTCCCAATCGTTGTTAGCGATCAGGTGCAACACCATAAAAGTGCTTTTCTCCATATAATTTCCTGTCCAGGTGAGCTTCATTTTTGTAGGGATAGTATGCTGATATTTTGAGGGGACAATTTTTTTATTCCTGACCAAATTCTTATCAATATCTAGATAAAATGTCCTTGAGGGAATTGAATTGTAACTTGAGCCGCCAGTCATTGCCACTTGAAGGGCTTTATTTTCTGATCGGATTAGGTCCATAAATCGATGAAGGTTTATTGCCCCTTTTATTTGCGCATTCTCAACAAAGGGCAATGCATCATTCAATCCTCCTTGACGGTAATGTCTGTACTCCAGCGAAAACGGTAATGGGGCAGATGCGTAAACCTGCCTTCTCATCTGGTCGATATACCAATCTGCATTGAAATAACTGAGGACAATCACCCTGACATCCGTCCTGAAGCCTTCTACCTCTTGTACATACCATAAGGGAAAAGTGTCATTGTCCCCGCCGGTAAAAAGGATTGCATTTGGCGCACAGCTTGCCAGGGTATTCCGGGCATGATCCACCTGTAAGGTTCTCCCTGACCGGTCATGATCGTCATAGCCTTCGACAAGCATGAGCAGCGGGATTAAAACAAGCATGATTCCCAGAATCTTCAGTCTGCCATTTATTACTTTTCCAAGATATTCCATGATTCCCATACTCCCAATTCCGCACCAATATGCGAAAGCTAAATAGGATCCCACATAAATGTAATCCCGTTCTCGTGGTTCGTTCGGTGGGGAATTCAGATAGAAAACCAGGATTAATCCCATGAATAGAAAAAGTGTAAATACTACCCAAAAACCACTTCTGTTATTTTTATATTGATAAAACATGCCGAAAATTCCCAAAAGAAATGGCAGCATCAAGAAATTATTTCTTGCTTTATTTTCTGCCAGAACAGAGGGTATTTTCTTAAACACATCTATTGGGCTCAACCATTCAGCATGTTGTATTTCACTGGCCCTGCCCGAAAAATTAAACATCAAATACCTCAGATACATGTGTCCAAACTGGTATCGAAACAAAAATTTCAGGTTATCAATAAATCTTGGTTTTTGGCCGTCTTTCAGCCCCGTCCATTGTTTGTATGTCGTGATGTGATTATCCTGATTGCTGTATATCCTTGGAAAAATCGTCATATCAGACTTATGATATTCATAGTCGGTTTTATAATCAGAAATTTCATATTTATTTTTTCCCTTAGAATAAATGGGGCTCCCCTGATTATAAGATTTTATTTTAGTGGTGTAATTTGGCCCGTACAAAAACGGTCTGGTGCCGTAGGATTCTCTTTTTAGATAAGAAGCCAGGGAAACTAAATTTTCAGGGTTGTTTTCATCTATTGAAGTATTGGCCTGAGAGCGAATGATAATCATAAAATAAGATGAGTATCCAATTAAAAAATACAAAAGTCCAACGATAGAAAGACCAATGATTTTCTTCTGCATGCTTTGGCTCCAACGGAATCCATAAACTCCGGCACCCAGCATTATCATACAGAATGTAATCGCACCACTATAAAATGGGAATCCCAGCACATTGACAAAAAATATATCGAAATATTTCATAGCATCCGGCAACCCAAACAACACCACATGGTTGAGGAAAAATATACTGGCTGAGCCGATTGCAATTCCGGAAACGAGATATTTCCAGGAAAAGGCATAATACTTAAATACCATTATCAATGCCAGGGAAGGTAATACTAGCAAACTCATTGGATGCACGCCAACGGATAATCCTAAAGAATATAAAATAAAGATCAACCATTTACTTTCTGAAACCTGGTCTTTCGCATGGCTCCATTTTAAGATCGACCAAATACACATGGAAATGAATAAAGTAGCCATAGCATAGGTTTCTGCCTCAACAGCTGAATACCAAAATGAATCGGCAAAAGCAATGCAAAATGCACCAACCACACTGGCCAATATCAATGAGAAATCTGTTGCGTTTGAATGTATTCTTTTTGAGAGCATTACTACGGACCAAAATGTAAACATCACCGCAAAAGCACTGCTTAATCCAGAAGTCATGTTTACCCAATAAGCGACTCGCAGTGGATCCCCAAAAGACAATAATGAAAATACCCTCCCGATCATAAGAAAAAGTGGCGCTCCCGGAGCATGAGGGACTTGCAGTTTGTACGCACAGGCTATAAATTCAGCACAATCCCACAAGCTTGCGGTGTCTTCCATTGTGCGCATATACACCACCAAAGAAATGAAAAAGACTCCCCATCCGCTGATTATTATGGGCAATTGGTGCTTCCATTTCTCCATACGAATGGATCCATAAAAAATGGATATAATCCCCAGGATATATCCGCTTAAGATCAGAATTGGCGCGATCGTCAGTGCCATGAACCCAATACCTAATGCTCCATTTTCGAGCTTCATGCTTAAAAAACCGATTGCAATCAATATCAGACTTAAGACAAGAAAGCGTAGATTATTTTTATTAAAAAGCTGCATATGTTATCCTGTTTTGTGAGCAACAATAGTATCGAAGGCCGCATCTCCAAAGGTTAAAACAGTGTAAAAATGTGTTAATGAAATGTTAAAAAATTATACCTCAGTCGTTTAAGTTTTTATATTTGCTCTATGGGAAGAAAAAACCTGCGGCAAGTCATTTTTTTTGGATCTAATGTGATGATGGGTTTACTGGTCGTGCAGGGCTTTTGGCTAAATCGAGCTTTCAATATAGAGGAAAGGCAATTTAACCACAGTGTCCAGGTGGCATTAAAAAATATTGCCGATTCGATTGTTGCCAATAATTCAACTTTCAAAGCAACGGAAACCCATATCAGGCAACTGTCCTCCAACTTCTTTTTTGCAGAACTCAACTCGCCAATCAACCCCGAACTACTGGACAGTTTACTGAAAAATGAACTGGGAATTCGACAGCTTAAAGCAGCTTATGAGTTGGGTATTTACAAAGCAAAAGACGATACACTGGTATATGGCGCCTATATCCCTGCCACCATTCAATGGCAAATAGATCATGCCAATGATTCCGATCACAATCTGATCGCAGAAAAAAGCAATTTCGCGATCTACTTTCCAAATAAATTTTCGGTGATTGCGGGAGGACTCAAAATCTGGATTTTTTCTTCAGCGGTTCTTTTACTGATGGTTGCTTTTTTCGTATATGCCATCCTCACCATGCTGAAGGAAAGACGGCTTGCAGAAATCAAGGAAGATTTCATCGACAACCTCACCCATGAATTCAAAACTCCTATTGCAAACATCGAACTGGCAAGTGAAGCATTAAAAGGAAATAAAGTGGATGCTGCCAAACAGAGTAGATATTACCACATAATTCATAGTGAAAATCAGCGATTAAAATCCCAGGTAGAAAGGGTACTTCAAATGGGGACGGTCGATAAAAATGAACTACGACTAGACCTCAAATTGGTGAATATTCATAAGCTTATCAACAAGCTATCGGAAAGTGTCGGTTTGCGCATCAATGAAAAGGCTGGCACGTTTAAAGTAGAGTTGAATGCTGCCCATTCGGAGTTACTCGCCGATGAATTCCATCTTACCAATACCGTTTATAATGTACTGGACAATGCAGAAAAGTATTCCAAAGACAGACCGGAAATCAGTATATCTACCCGAAACGAAAAAGAAGGTTTGCTAATTTCCATCAAAGATGCAGGCATCGGCATCAAAGAGGACTTTCAAAAGTATGTATTTGATAAATTTTTTCGTGTTCCGACAGGTGACATCCATAATGTGAAAGGATTTGGCTTAGGCCTGAGTTATGTAAAAACCATTATTGAAGCGCATAAAGGAACGGTCACGCTGCAAAGTGAAGTGAACAGCGGATCGCAATTCGACATTTACCTTCCGTTCAAATAAATGTCTTCCAATTATAAACTCCTCTTGGTCGAAGACGATGACAACCTGGGCTTTATGCTTAAGGATAATTTGGAGATGGCTGGATATCATGTGCGGCTGTGCAGGGATGGAGCTAAAGGAACTACCGCTTTTCATAACGACAACTATCACCTCTGTATATTTGATGTGATGCTACCCCTCAAAGACGGATTTGCACTTGCCAAAGACATCAGGAAATACAATCAGCTTATTCCGATTATTTTTTTGACTGCAAAAAGCCAAAAAGAAGATCGGATCAAAGGATTTAAACTTGGCGGAGATGACTACATCACCAAACCCTTTAGCCTGGAAGAATTTCTACTTCGTGTTGAAGCGGTTTTGAAGCGGGTTTACCACCAGCCCACTACAGCTGACCAATGTCATCATTTTACGTTTGGAGAATCACAGTTTGACTTCAAAAATCAAATCCTCTCGATAAACGGAAAATCATCAAAACTCACGAACAAAGAAGCGCGGTTGCTGAAGTTTCTTGTCCAGCATAAAAACCAGATAGTAGAACGCGATGTGATCATGAAAACCATCTGGGAAGATGATGGATATTTCGTAGCCCGATCTATGGATGTGTTTATTTCTAAGCTACGTAAATACCTGATTTCTGATACTTCTCTGGCTATTAAAAATGTGCATGGCGTGGGGTATCGGCTGGAGGAGAAGCCTTAGTAAAACAACTTCCACAAAATTTATTTTGAAATCCAAATAATTCATTTAACTTTGTATTTCAAAGTACTTTTAATATGAAGCAGACAAAAGATTACCTTGAGGATATATCAGAGATCCGCCACATCATGGAGCGGTCTTCCAACTTTATTTCGCTAAGCGGACTTTCCGGAATTATGGCCGGGATTTATGCATTAATCGGATCATTTATCTCCTATCGAATTGTCTATCTGGAACGATCTCTTTTAGGAGTCAGAGAGGTATATGTGAATGAAAGTGCTACTATAATAAAATTGGCTGTTGTGGCGGGTTTGGTATTTATCCTGGCACTGAGCACAGGAATTTGGCTTACGGCAAAAAAGAATAAGCGAAAGTCTTTTAGCTTTTCTGATGAAGGATTTATAAACCTGGTAACAAATTTATCTATACCACTAATATCCGGTGGATTGTTTATTCTCATCCTTGTAAGTCGTGGTTATTACGGCATTGTTGCACCCTCCTTTCTTATATTTTATGGACTATCGTTGATTAATGGAAGTAAATATACCTTAAAAGATATCCGGCTCTTAGGAATTAT
>JAUUZS010000271.1 GCA_030589835.1 Cyclobacteriaceae bacterium | reverse complement strand
GAATGAAGCACTCTCCGAGGCATATGCCGATGTAGCTAATGATAACAGAAGCATTGATGAAGAGATTGATGATGTACTTGGGGCAGCATCTCCAAACCAGGCTTCAGATGCACTAGCAGCCATGAAAGCTAAAATGAAAGCAAGTAAAGAATAAGAATAGTCCACTTATAATTATAAAGTCATCGGATTCTTAATTAAAATGCTTCTGCTGGTCTTGATTATATGGACCGGCTGGCAATTGATCAAAGGCCTTGTTTATAATACAAAAGACAAGGATAAAACAAGGCCTTTTCGTATTTTTGGTACAACTAACCGTGGCGGGAGTCACCATCATCATAAAAATTCTATGGGACTTTTTGATAGATTTAAAAAAAAGAAGGAGCTGCATTACGATCCCAATGATATAAAAATTGAAGATCTCCGAGTCGGTTTTATGTTCGACTATGACCTGAATACCTGGGTGATCAAGGAGGAATATGAATATGATTGGAGCAACAATTATTTTACCAGGGAGTACAAAATAGAAGCTGCAGATGATGTTGCCTATCTTCATATCGATAACAACGATGTGGGTTTTATGACGGTGAGCAGAAAACTTAAGATCAGTGCCCTTGGAGAAGATATTCCGGTAGAAATCCTTGAAAAAAAATGCCCCCCAAAGAAAATTGAATTTAAGGGAACAGCATATTTTCTTGACAAAGAAAGTCCGGGGTATTTTTCAGATGACCCTGAAGATGACGATAGCTGGACAGAATTTATTTCATGGGATTATTATGATTCTGAATCCAAATTAGTTGCCTGTGTCGAACAATGGGGAACCAGGGATTTTGAGGCCTCCCACGGAAATGTTGTCAATGATTTCGAAATAACAAATATATTACCAGGAACAGTCTAACCACAAAACAATGAGACAAGTCGTTTTATTTATATTTTTTATCGTTTTGGTCTATTCATGTAGTCGCACTTGTGAAAGCGATTATAGCGAACCTGTAAAAAGCCCTGTCGATGAACTCGTAAAAGGCATGACCAACGAGCCTACCTTTTCCATCATTTTGTATGATATGAATACAGAAGGCTCCATTTTCAAAGAATATTATCATCAATATCGCATCATCAAGGAAGGTCCAAGTGAGGACATGACTGAAGAGATAACAGATTGGCATCCTGTGGGGGAGGATTTTTTTAAGGCGAATCTCAATAATATGGGAATGGAAATCGCCTCCAAAGGACAAGATGGCAAAGTGACTAAAGGCGTTGGCCCTCCGGGTTATGGCGCCTATGTTGGCAACGAAAAATATGGCCGTTGGGAGCAAAGAAATGGCGAGTCATTCTGGTCATTTTACGGAAAATTCGCTATGATGAATTCCATGTTTAACATGATGGCTTATCCTGCACGAAGGTCGTATTACAACGATTATCGCGGGGGGTATTACGGTACAGGCAGAAGTTATTACGGACCTACAGGAAGTGACGGAAGGTCTGCTTATGGTACAAACAGCAAGTACAATACTACTACCAATAAATCTTCTAAATGGTCGAGTAATTCTGCAAATAATTCCTTTAAGCAAGGAGTGAGATCAAGCACATCTCAAAGCTCTAAGTCTGGCTCAAGATACAGCAACTTCTCCAGATCCCGAAGTAGTGGAAGCTATGGAAAATAAATGATCACATTAAGCATGAAAACGGACAATAAAGTTCCATTGAAAAGCGGATATCTGACCTTTTTACGAGATAGATTAGAAATCTCTGACAATTCAAACCTGGAAAAAGTAATCATACTTATCGGATTTTTTAGCTCTACCATATACGGAGTATCATGTGTTGTTTCTTACACGAGCGTAGATGGGCCTATCATGTATTATTCAGGTGTTATGATTTTGATCACCTGGGTTTTGGCAATTCCTCTTCTTATAAATCGAACTTATAGGTGTGTCTTGTTTTATCATGAAATAGGTAAAATAAATATGGAGGAGAATGTTAGTGGGGATTACAAAGCTACTTTTAAATTGAAAAAGGGGAAAACCAGGTTTGTATATTTAAACAATAACAAAAAAGATTTTAAACTATTTATCAATAAGCTAAATGAATTTCAATTGAAAGCTGAATATCAACCCTTATTAACTTGAAATTCATATTGAATAGTTAGCTTATTGAATACTAAAAAATGACTATAACCTAAATATCATTTAGCTATGAACATGACATATATCGATGCCATCTTGACTACTGTCGTTTATCTCGCCAGTAGTTTTACGTTATTTTTTATTGGCAAATATTTATACCAACTATTCCATAGAGGATATAATGTTCAGGAAGAGCTGGTAGAAAAAGACAACCTGGCTTTTGCCCTGGCACATACCGGATATTTTATTGGACTGGTATTGGCAATTGGCGGCATCATGATGGGTGAAACCGAGGGCCTGCTTGTAGATCTTATGTATATCGGCATTTATGGAATTATCGCACTTATCCTGCTCAATTTATCGATAATTATAAATGATAAAATCATCCTCAGAAAATTTAGTGTAAAAAAGGAAATCACGGAAGATCAAAACGAGGGAACAGGTTTGCTAGAGGGTGCAAGCTCTATTGCTACAGGCCTGATCATTATGGGGTCTGTCTATGGCGAAGGTGGCGGTATTGATACGGTACTAATATATTGGGTGGTAGGTCAGCTATTATTGATCCTCACTTCCTTTGTCTATAACTGGATCACACCATTTGATGTACACGAGCACATCGAAAAAGACAATGTGGCAGTTGGAGTAGCAATGGCTGGGGTCATCATCGCCATCGGCAACTTGATCCGGCATGGGCTAATGCACGATTTTGAAAGCTGGTATGCTACGGCAGAATACATAGCTATCGATTTTGGCATCGGATTGGCTTTTATACCTATAGCGCGACTTATTGCAGATAAAATTTTACTCCCGGGCAGAAATCTTACCGATGAACTGATCAACCAGGAAAAACCGAATATCGGTGCAGGGATCATTGAAGCCTTCGCATATATTGGAGGATCTGTTTTGATATGCTGGAGCTTATAGGATTTTTAGCCAAAATAACACAAAGATTTTCCACAATGATCACAGAGTATTGAACAGAGATTTTTAATGTCTGAAAATGAAGTAGCGCCTATTATAATGTTCATTGTGTGCTCTGTGAATTTTCATGGTGCCTATTGTGGTTAAAACTTTTTAGAATTTGAAACTCCGCTCCAACATACTTAAGCTTTGCCTCTTTGCAACCGGCCTTTCCGGCATCGTTGCGGAATATGTGCTCTCCACATTGGCTACCTATTTCCTGGGAAATTCCGTTCTCCAATGGACCATGATCCTTTCCATCATGCTTTTTTCGATGGGCGTAGGTGCGAGAATCACAAAAATAATCGATGGAAATTTGCTTGAAAAATTCATTTGGATAGAAATTACCTTATCGATCCTTGCTTCTTTCGTTTCACTCATCACGTATACTACGGCGATTTATTCTGTTTACACCGGATTTGTAATTTATGGGCTCAGCATAGTTATAGGATTACTTATCGGGATGGAAATACCTTTGGTCATACGCATCAATGACAGCTTTGAATCCTTAAAAACTAATGTTTCATCTATGATGGAATATGACTATTATGGCAGCTTGCTTGGAGGTGTGTTTTTTGCGTTTGTGGGGCTGCCATTTTTAGGGCTCACCTATACACCATTTATTTTAGGCCTGGTAAATTTTTCTGTGGCAATCGTACTCCTTGCCGTTTTATGGAAAGACCTGGAACAAGCGATTAAATCCAGATTGAGCATAGCTAATCTTGCCGTTTTTATACTAATTATTGCCGGTTTGACCAGCGCAGATAATGTGATTGCTCATGGAGAGGAAATGAGATATAAAGACCGAGTGATCTTCTCTAAGCAAACTAAATATCAGAAACTCATCATGACCCAGTCGAACAGTGATTTCTGGCTTTTCATCAATGGCAATGAGCAATTGAGTACGGTAGATGAAATCATGTATCATGAACCATTGGTGCATCCATTATTAAAACTCCATCCAAATCCTCAGGATGTGCTGATTCTGGGAGGTGGAGATGGTTGTGCTGCAAGGGAAATCCTGAAATATGATCGAGTTAAAAACATCACTTTAGTAGATTTGGACCCTCAAATGACCAAGCTGGCCTTAGAGCATCCTGTCCTTTCAGAAATAAATCAGCACGCCCTGGAGCATGAAAAGGTCAATACCATAAATCAGGATGGGTATGCCTATTTGGAACAGGAAAACAAGTATTACGACATCATCATTATCGATTTGCCAGACCCAAAATCCATTGAATTAGGAAGGTTATATTCTTTTGAATTTTATAAACTTTGCAATAAAGTATTGAGGCCGAATGGGCTTATCGTCACCCAGGCAGGGAGCCCCTATTTTGCAGCTAGGGCCTTTAAATGTATAGAACAAACCATAAGTGCGGCAGGATTTTCAACAGTTCCTATTCACAATCAAGTCATCACACTTGGCGAATGGGGATGGATATTGGGATCAAAAAGCTTATCGAGAGGGCAGTTTAAAGATGCGCTTGTCAAGCTTGAATTTGATGATATCTCTACAAAGTGGATCAATCATGAAGCTATGACACTGATGACCTCATTTGGAAAGGACCTCACTGCAGAATCAAGCGATTCTATTCAAATAAACACCATCCATAATCCTGTGCTTTTCAACTATTATATGAATGGATCCTGGGATTTATATTAAAGAATAAGCAAAGTGCATCTCTAATCACTTACTTGTGAAACATCATCAAATTATAAAGAAATGAATTCATTGTAGTTCGCCTGGGTAATAACCTTGAATTCATGATTTGGATATGCAGCCTGAAAAGTTTTTGAAAGTTTGGCCTTCTTTTTAGGATTCCATTTAAATTCATATGCGAATAATTTCCCATCTCTCTCCTCGATATAGTCAATCTCTTGCTGATCGTGTGTTCGCCAAAAATAGGTGTTTTGCCATATTTTATTATAATGACAAAACTTTGTTCGTTCGCTCATCAGATAATTTTCCCATAATGCGCCAACATCATTTCTTAATTCAACAGGTGCATAGCTGGAAATGAGTGAATTTCTAATGCCTAAATCATAAAAATAAATTTTTTGTTTTCGTTTCAGCTCTTTGCGTAAGTTCCTGCTAAATGCTGATAATCTAAAAATTACAAATGTTTGTTCGAGCAACAGGATATATTTTTCAACGGTTTCATTATCCAGGTCTAAGATTTGGCCCAGTTCATGATATGATACTTCATTTCCAATTTGGAAAGCCAGGGCTTGCAGTAGCTTAACCAATTTATCTGGTTTTTTAATCCGTTCCCACATCAATATGTCTTTGTAAAGGTAGCTGTCGGCCAATTGCTTCAAAACTTCCTTTTCGTTTCCCTCTTCTGTTATAACCTCCGGGTACGATCCAAAAGTTAATCTGTGTGGAAGCATTCGAATTTCATGTAACAAGCCATGATGATCTATAAGTTCTTCAAATGAAATTGGGAATAAGCTGTATTCAAATTTTCTTCCTGTTAAGGGTTCATTAATTTCATTGGCCAAATCAAAAGAAGATGAACCAGTTGCTATCAATTGTATAGAGGGTATTTGATCGGTGATGAGCTTGAATTTCAATCCAACGTTTCTTATTCTTTGTGCCTCATCAACAATTACAGTGGAATAACCTCTAAATATTGCTTTGAGCCTGGCTGAAGACGCTTCTTCGAAAATAGCTATGGTATCAGCCTCATCAGCATTAAGCCACAGGGCTTTTTCATCTTTTTCAAATAGTGACTTCAAGAGCGTAGTTTTTCCGGTTTGTCTTGCTCCCAATAGTATTATTGCCTTGCTTGACCTAAGCTTTTGCGCAATAGTCTTATAAAGTATTCTTGCTACCATAATCCATAAATATTGCGGTTGTAATCGCAATATTACCGATAATATTGCGATTACAACCGCAAAAATTGGAATTATTTTCTTGCGCTTTCCAAATTATTTGATGGTTGAAAAAATTGTACCATCCATAATCCTGTACTTTTCAATTATTATTTGAATGGATCCTGGGATTTGTATTAATTCCGGGTTTTGCCTCGATACGGAAATAAATTATTTAATGTATTCCTTTCTTCTCAAAATGGTTTCAAGGAACTTTCTTTCGTTTTCTGTATTAAAAATCTTCAGTGGGAGATAAATTATCT
>JAUUZS010000049.1 GCA_030589835.1 Cyclobacteriaceae bacterium | reverse complement strand
GCCAAAGAAATGACAAAAGAAGAAGTAGAAGAATTTTTTTCAATGGCTTTAGATGAGTAAATTGTAGCATTATTAAAATAAAATAAATTTTCAATACATAATTTTCAATACATAATAAGGAAATACCAAATATGAAAAACAAACAAATTGACAGAAGAAATTTTATGAAGGGAACAGCCTTAGCTACTAGTGGAGTAATGATGGCAAGCCTTCCTGTAGGTGCAAGCGCTTTTGTAAACCCTACGGAGAAAAAATTGAAATTGGCCGTTGTAGGTTGCGGAGGTAGAGGAACCGGAGCAGCGGTACAGGCACTAACCGCTGATGCAAACGTAGAGCTGGTCGCAATGTGTGATGCATTCAAAGACAGATTGGATAGCAGCCTGAACAGCATTATGAATACTGATCGCCTATCTGAGGATAGAAAGAAAAACATTAAAGTTGGTGAAGGAGATAAGTATGTTGGCTTTGATGGATACAAAAAGGCTATAAAAGCTGCTGATGTTGTGATTCTTGCAACACCTCCCGGCTTCAGGCCATATCATCTGGAAGAATGTCTGAATCAGGGAAAACATGTTTTCTGTGAAAAACCACTTGCAACAGATGCTGTAGGAATCAGGAAATGTTTGGATCTGGTGAAAGTTGCAGAAAGCAAAAAATTGAATGTTGTCGTGGGTCTTCAGAGGCATTATCAGACAATATATCGTGAAATTATTAAGCGCGTCAATGATGGCAGTATTGGAGATGTTATTGCCGGACAAGTGTACTGGAATGGCGGTGGTGTATGGAATAGGCCAAGAAAACCCGAATATTCTGAGATGGAATATCAGATGCGCAATTGGTATTACTTCAACTGGTTATGTGGCGATCATATCGTAGAGCAACATATTCACAATTTAGATGTGTTTAACTGGGTCAAAGGAGCTTATCCTGTTTCAGCTCAGGGCATGGGAGGCCGTCAGGTAAGAACAGGTAAAACAAATGGTGAGATTTTTGATCATCATTATGTAGAGTTTACCTATGAAGATGGTTCAATCCTAAACAGTCAATGCCGTCACATCAAAGGATGTAAAAGTGATGTTTCTGAAACATTGATTGGCACAAAAGGTAGAGTAGATACACGAGGAGGTGGATCTATTTCGGACTTAAGCGGAAAATCAATCTATAAGCATAGAGGCAAAGGTGATCCAGATCCATACCAGGTTGAGCATGATGAATTGTTTGCTTCCATCAGAAAGGGTGAAGTAATCAATGATCTCGAATATGGTGCGATGTCAACCATGACATCCATATTAGGTAGATATGCGACTTATTCAGGATTGGAAGTAAAAATGAAAGATGCTTTGGCTTCTGATGTACAATTGATGCCTGCAACAAATAAATGGAGTGATAATCCACCAATTATGCCGGATAGCGATGGGCTATATCCTATTGCAGTTCCTGGTAAATCATTGGTGTTTTAAATAATAATCAATAATCATTTTAATCCCGGGACAATGAGTTGAATGATTCAGGGTTTCGGGATTTTTATTTTGTTTTTGAGCCGAAACAGACAAATTTTATAAAATACCTGTTTTTAATTTTGATGTGTTTGCGTTCAGAAACTATTTGGCAGGAGTTTATTTGCCACCACATTTTTTAAATTATAAAACTACTATGAAAAGAAGAAATTTTCTAAAGAGCAGCCTGCTTGCTACCGGCGCCACTACGATTACTGGCGGAGCGAGTATGGCAGCGAGTAATGCAAAAAAAAAGAAAAAAGCTGAATTCAAATTAAAATACGCACCCCATTTTGGCATGTTTAAAAATAGTGCCGGGAATGATTTGATTGATCAGCTCAAGTTTATGGCAGAACGGGGATTTACTGCTATGGAAGATAATGGTATGATGCGACGTGACGTAGCCATGCAAACAAAAATTGGCGAAACCATGGCCCAACTCAATATGGAAATGGGGGTATTTGTCATTGATAAAGGGGGAAATATGCAAAATACCCTAGCTGCAGGAAATCCAGATAATGTGGAGATATTTTTAGATGGCTGTAGAAGGTCGATTGAGGTTGCAAAGCGGGTCAATGCCAAATATATGACCGTGGTGCCTGGAGGTTTTCATCGCGAACTACCTATCGGCATTCAGGATGCAAATGTTATCGATGCACTCCGAAGAGGAGCCGAGATCCTGGAACCTCACGGATTGACTATGGTTCTGGAGCCACTCTCAGATTCTCCAGATCTTTACTTACAAACCTCGGATCAAACCTACATGTTATGCAAAGCAGTAGATAGTCCGGCATGTAAAATCTTGTATGACATCTACCATATGCAGAAAACTGAAGGGCATCTGATTCGCAATATTGACCTCACATGGGACGAGATTGGTTATTTCCAGATGGGGGATAATCCTGGGAGAAAGGAGCCAACCACCGGTGAGATCAATTATAAAAATATTTTCAAGCACATTCACTCAAAAAGCACCGATTTCATTATGGGAATGGAGCACGGAAATTCCGAGAAAGGAGCAGAAGGAGAAGAAAAAGTTATTGAGGCGTATATCGCCAGTGATGACTTTGAGATTTGAGATGTTGGTTTAAATACATAGCTGAGAAACTGAAATAACTGCTGCACCGGAGAGACGCTGAGGAATCTTAGCGTCTTCCGGTCGTTGTGGTAGTTTTTTTCGAGAGGGAAACATTAAATCCTAAGCCTTTACTTTTATTTGATCTGAGTTCGCTGTGCACCTCTTCCGATTTTATCGTTCTGCCTGGTATGTTTACACCACATTATCAGCAATCACCAAAAGCATTTACTCCTCCATAGCCTGTTCAAGCAACCTTAGCTTAGTGTAATCTTTTTTGTCAATCGCTTTTCCTGATTTATTAAAGAACATCCATAAGCCTTCAAGCTCATCGTTTTTATATTTCCCCTGCGATTCAACATTCCCGTTTTTGTGGTAATATTTCCACAGTCCATCTTTTTTGTTATCCATAAAGCTGCCTTCTGCTGCCAATTCACCTGATTCATAGTACAATTTGGCCGGGCCACTTTTTATTCCATCTTTATAGCTTATCTCCTCTTGCAGGGATTTGTCATTGTAGTATTTTTTTAAAATCCCATTTCCATCTTTAAGTGATCCGCTCGGTAAGGAGTCCCCAAAAGCCGTAAAAAAAGCGCTTGTTCTCATAAGCTTTCCCTCCTGCCAATACTCTTCGATTTCTAAATTTTGGTTTTGGTGAAAATTTCCCCACAAGCCATTTTCTTCACCTGCTTTATACGCACCAATCGCTTTTAGATACCCACTGTTGTAGTAAAAATACCATTGTCCATCCTCCAGGTCATTTTTAAATTTACCTTCAGCTACAAGGCTTCCTCGGTCGTCAAAATATTTCCAGTTACCAGTCTTAATGTCCATCACATAATCCCCAAAAGAGTAAACTTTTTCATTTTCATGATAATTGTACCATGTTCCGGTTTTTAATCCTGATGAGTATTTCCCGCGTACGCTTTTTCTGCTATCAGGAAAATTTTCGATATATTCTCCTTCAAGTAACCCGTCATCAAATTCAATTTTTTTCTTAATTCCCGAGTAGGGGTAGTAGTAAGTCCAAATACCACTTGGGAGTCCTTCTGAATATTTTTGTACAGTTTTTATAGTACCATTTTTATAATATTCCTTCCAGTCGCTGATTTCCTTGTCATTCTGGTAAATGCCAGTTCGCTTTAATTGGCCATTGTCATAGTACTCTTCGTGATTTCCATACTTTTTCCCCATTTTATAATCCGTCTCCAATTGCTTTGTGCCCACAAGAGGTAAGTACTGAATGAATTTTCCATTTAATGTATCATTAGTATATAGAGATTCGCTTTGGAGCGTTCCGCTTTCATAATATGACTTCCATTTGCCTACTTTCATCCCCTTGCGATAATTTCCCAATAGCTTCACATTTCCATTGCCAAAGTATTCTTTCCAGTAGCCTACCCGGACATCATTTTCGATTTCACCTTCTTCCTTGAGTTTGCTTCCAGGATAAAACGTCCTGAGTACACCTTTGGATATGCCATTTTCATAATTGGTTTCCATAGCAATATTTCCGGAGAGATCGTATACCAACCATACCCCGACACGTTTGCCATTGACAAATCTACCCGTTTGGAGGGCTTTCCCATCCTGGTGATAATAATTCCAGCTCCCTTGCTTATGGTTATTTGTATCTACAAGGCCTACAGCCCGGATGGTGCTGTCAGCAATATATTCAGTAACTAATTTGTCCTGGCTGTATCCTTTTATTGCAACTGCGCAAAATAAAAAAATGGAAAGTAGAATTCGATATATCATATGAAACTATTAAATGCTCACGGTTGTCCAAAGATAATAACTTTTTGATTTCATTTTATAATTTAATATTGCCTATGCCTTGATAAAAATCCAATTACTGTCGGGCACGTTCCCGAACGGCAGATGCTGAAAGGGCAAGCGCGGAAAGTTAGAAATATAGATCATTTTGCTCCATCCTTGAAATTAATGAAAAAATTATATGGTATCGGAAGTCACCAGCCTGCGAGTCCATGACTCAAAATTTCCACAAAAAATGGCAGTAGTCCCAAATAATTTAATTCTTTCAGCATTATACTATCAAGAAGCACATCCTTTACTTCAGCTCAGGTAACAGGCACTATAATTTGGAAGTCTTCAATTTAAAATTCATGATTATACGTATTTTTATATCAATAATAAATGTAGCTTTCTACACATCAATCCTGGATTTGCTCTAATTATGAATAACAAAGCATATATATCATTATTATTTGCACTGATTTTTTCAATTCCTTGCTTTGGGCAGAATTCCTTTTTTGAGATTTTGGCAGACTCCGCCAAAACATTGGCAAACGACAACATCACTTATGATCCCGGATACTTTTCTATGGACTATCCCAATGGAGATGTCCCTGAAAACATGGGGGTTTGTACCGATGTGGTTATCCGTGCTTACCGAAAGGTCGGCATTGATCTTCAGCTTGAAGTACATGAAGACATGAAGGATCATTTTGATAAGTACCCAAATATTTGGGGGCTTAATTCGACTGACACCAATATTGACCATCGGAGAGTTCCCAACCTAATGACCTTCTTTGAAAGACAAGGAGAAGTTAAAAGAATTACTACTAATCCATCGGATTATGTTCCGGGTGACATTGTTTGTTGGGATTTATCAGGAGGGATAAAGCATATCGGTATCGTAATGGATCAAAAATCAAGTGATGGACAACAAAATCTAATACTTCATAACATCGGCTCAGGTCAGGTTATTGAGGACATTCTCTTTGATTATAAAATCATTGGCCATTTCCGGTATAAAGAAAATTAAAAAATACATTAGAAAGAGATAATGTCAATAAATAAACACACCAGAGCAGCGCGCTATTTCGTGTCAATTCCTAAATGTCAAATCCCGGAATCTTTATAGCAATATATTTGACCCGCTTAGGCGCAAAATCATTTGCGTGATAGTTTCTAAACATATTCGTTCAGGAGTATATCTTTGACTTTTTTCATGCCAACACTCCCTATTTCCTCGATGGTAAATAAATTTGGCCGGTGCTGTACATCAGGCATATTTGGGTCGATAATAAATTTGGGACTTGATGATTTTACATATTCCAGCAATCCCGCTGCCGGATATACTTGCAAAGAAGTCCCGATCACAACAAAAATATCTGCCGACAGTGTTTCTTCTACCGCCACGTCCATCATAGGAACCATTTCACCAAACCATACAATATCAGGACGTAATTGCGACCCCATTTCACATTTATCCCCGACATTCAATGCCCATCCTTTAACATCATAGACCAATGCAGGATCAAGGGTGCTCCGGGATTTAAAGAGCTCTCCATGAAGATGTATCACATGACTTGAGCCGGCCTTTTCATGTAGATCATCTACATTTTGGGTGATTACAGTAACGTTGAAGTGATCTTCCAGCTCAGCAATGTTAAGATGCCCTTTGTTAGGTTTTGAGGATAAGGCTTTTTTTCTCCGTTCATTATAAAAATCCAGTACTGTCTCACGGTCTTTGGCCCATCCTTCAGGTGATGCTACATCCATAACATCGTGCCCTTCCCACAATCCTCCGGAGTCCCGAAATGTTTTTATCCCACTTTCGGCACTTACCCCTGCACCCGAAAGAACCGCGATTTTTTTCATTCTTTGATTAGTTTATGACAAATCAAGCTAATATTCTTTTTTTTACCCACCCTGTTTCAGCCCAATGTAAATGCGGTATGCCTGTATGCCGATGAACTCAAAACCGCCTTGCGAAGGTAGCCCGTATTTCAATATTTAATTGTGATAATTGTCCGTTTTGAATGCCGGCATCTCCCGTTATTTCTTTTTCTTTCTTCCACCTCCCCGTTTTTTGACCGGTGCTTTTTCAGCCAGTTCTACGCATTCTTCATACGTCAACGCTTCGGGTATTTTATCCTTTGGCAGCTTGACATTTTTTTTACCTGCTTTCAAATATGGACCCCATCGCCCTTTTAATATCTGAAATTCTTCATTTTCTTCAAAAGTTTTGATCAGCCTGGCTGCATCCTCAATTCTCTTTGTTTTAATTAGCTCGATGGCGCGGTCTTCCGCAACCGTTAATGGATCATCTTCTTTACCGAGGCTAAAAAATTTATTGATATGCTTAATATATGGGCCAAACCTGCCTGCATTGGCTTCCATTGGCTGATCCTCAAAGGTGCCCACTACCCTCGGTAATTTAAATAGTTCCAGTGCTTCTTCCAATGTAATGGTTTCGATCAACTGGCCGTTTCGTAGGCTGGAAAATCGCGGCTTTTCCTCGTCCTCAAGTTCACCGAGCTGCACACATGGACCAAACCTGGCTAATCTGGCATAAATATTTTTTCCTGACTTCGGGTCAACACCAAGCTCACGTACTGCCCCGATATCAGTTTTACTAATGTTTTCTGAATTCTCCACATCGGAATGGAAGCTGCTGTAAAATACCCCAATCATTTTGTCCCATTCCAGCTTCCCTTTAGCAATCTCATCAAATTCTTTTTCCACCTTGGCGGTAAATGAGAAGTCAATAATATTTGGGAATTGGCTGACTAAAAAGTCATTGACGATCATAGCCGTATTGGTAGGAAAAAGCTTATTTTTTTCTGCCCCGGTAGTTTCAGTCTTTTTAGAATTTGTAATCTGATCGTTTTCCAATACAATTTCCTTGTAAGCACGCTCCGTTCCTTCTCTGGATTCTTTTATAACATACTCTCTCTTCTGAACCGTGGTGATCGTCGGCGCATAGGTTGATGGTCTGCCGATTCCCATCTCTTCAAGTTTCTTTACCAGGCTTGCTTCGGTGTAGCGTGCCGAAGCCCGTGTAAATCCTTCTTTTGCCAGCAGGCGATTTAATTTCAGTATCTGTCCAATATCCAGCGGAGGTAACATGTCGTGCCCATTGCCATTGGAGTCATCCTCATCAGTGGATTCAATATATACTTTCAAAAAGCCCTCAAACTTAATGACTTCACCCTGGGCGGTAAGGTGTTCATCGGTTGTCGAAATGCCAATAGTAGCAATGGTCCGCTCTATTTGGGCATCGGCCATTTGAGAAGCGATCGTTCTTTTCCAAATTAAATCATATAATCGCTGCTCATAGCTATTGGCACCGGCTTCCTGTGTCAGGAAACTAGTAGGCCTGATGGCCTCGTGAGCTTCCTGGGCTGATTTGGATTTGTTTTTGAAGCTTCTTGTTTTGGCATATTCAGCACCATATAATTGCCCAATCGCTGATTTGGCGCCATTCAAAGCTTCCTCAGACAGATTTACAGAATCTGTTCTCATATAGGTTATTTTGCCTGATTCATAGAGCTTCTGAGCGACAGACATCGTTTGTGAAACAGAAAAACTTAGCTTTCGGCTGGCTTCCTGCTGTAAAGTAGAGGTGGTAAAAGGTGGAGCAGGAGATTTTTTTGCTGGTTTTTTTTCAAGGGTATTGATCTTGAATTCTGCTCCTTGACACTTCTCGACAAAAGCAAGTGCATCCGCTTCATTGCTAAATTTTTTACCTAAATCAGCTTTCAATCTTTTAGAATCATTGATATTGAAAAGCGCCGATACCTTAAAAAATGAATTGGTTTCAAAGCTTTCAATTTCGCGCTCGCGGTCAACTACCAGTCGAACCGCCACCGATTGAACTCGTCCTGCAGATAATCCCCGCTTTATTTTTTTCCACAAAATCGGGCTAATTTCAAATCCTACCAGTCGGTCAAGAATTCTTCTGGCCTGCTGCGCATTGACCAAATCAAGATCCAACAATCTTGGCGTTTTGATGGCATTGACAATGGCCTTCTTGGTGATTTCCCGAAAAACAATTCTTTTGGTATTTGAATCATTGAGCTTTAAAGCCTCCTTCAAATGCCATGAAATTGCTTCCCCCTCACGGTCATCATCACTTGCCAGGTAGATCATTTCAGATCCTTTGACATCTTTCTTCAGATTTTTTATTACCTCCTTTTTATCTTTTGTAATTTCATAAGTAGGTTTAAATCCATTTTCGACATCTATGGCATTGTTGCCCTTGGGCAAATCCCGAACATGACCAAAACTTGAAACTACTTTATAATCTTTACCCAAATACCCTTCTATGGTTTTGGCTTTTGCCGGCGACTCAACAATTACTAGATTCTTTGACATCAACTAAGTGTTATTTAAAATAAAGGCGCAAATATCAACAAAAAATTACTAAAATAGCAAATCGAACTTTTTTGATGCGAAGATTTATACACTTTAATTGAAATTATCTGATGGGAAAGACACTTTTTATTGTCCGGCATGCCCTTGCCAGACCATCCGAATCCGGAAAAAAAGATATAGACAGGGATCTCGCGCCAGAAGGCTTGCAACAATCTTCCCGGCTAGGATCATACATGTACAAAAATAATATCGATATTTCGGGAATACTGTGTAGTAGTGCCAATCGGGCGACTCAGACCGCAGAGCTTATTTCAGATCAGATTAATTTTAATATCTTAAAAATCATAATTGATCCGGAACTTTATGAAGCTTCGGTGCGCATTTTATTTAATACGATATGTTCTTTTAATAATGATTGGAATGAAGTCATTGTCGTCGGACATAACCCGGTGCTTACGTATTTTGTTGAATATTTGACGGGTCATCATTTTGATGGAATGGAACCCGGGAGTTTAGTGAAAATTGCTTGTGGAGTTGATGATTGGGCATTGGTCTCACAGGATAATGCTTCATTCGAATATTACATTTCACCTGATGATTATACCCTGATTAATTAAATGATAGCATTGGGCAGACATATCATTGCTGAATTGTATGAATGCGACGTAGAAAAAATAGATGATGTTTCCTTTGTTGAGCAATGCATGCTCGTCGCTGCTGAAAAGGCCGGGGCAACGGTTATAAATTCTACTTTTCACCACTTTTCACCTTATGGGGTGTCAGGTGTCATTGTTATTCAGGAAAGTCATTTTTCAATCCATTGTTGGCCCGAGTACGGATATGCCTCCATTGATATTTATACCTGTGGAGAAACCGTTGATCCATGGATCGCATATGATTATCTCAAAAGTGAATTTAAAGCTTCTCATGGCTCTACGATGGAGTTAAATCGCGGTCAATCGAATTTGATTGGCGGAGTAAAAAAAAATATCCCTGTTTCGGCCAGACTGCAGGAGCAAAATCCAACAACAATACAGCGTACAAAAAATATCTGGTTTACGGAACGAAATGAAAATATTGCACTATCGCTAAAGCATAGCGAACGTCTTTATAATTATACATCTGAATTTCAGAAAATTGAGATATATCAAACAGAGGCCTTTGGAAAGATATTAGTTCTCGATGGAAATATTGTTTGCGCCGAAGAAGATGAATATGTATATCATGAAATGATCGCTCATGTTCCGGTTTTTGCCCATCAGGATGCAAAAAAGATTCTCGTGATAGGAGGGGGAGATGGCGGTACGGTCAGAGAACTTATACGTCATAAAAACATTGAACAAATCGATTTGGTAGAAATAGATAAATATGTGATTAAAGCTGCCCGGGAGTATTTGCCAGGCCTTGCTTCATCTCTTGATCACAGATTGGTTAATATCAAAGTAGAAGATGGGATAAGTTTTGTAAAGCATTGTAATCCTGAGACATATGATGTTGTAATTGTTGATTCAGATGATCCTGTAGGTCCTGGAAAAGGATTGTTTAGTGAGGATTTCTATAGGGGGATATATCGGATATTAAATGCTGGAGGTATTATGGTTACACAGAGCGAATCGCCAAGGTTTAACCAGCAGATTTTTAAAGATGTATTTCAATGCTACAATAAAATATTCAACAAGGGGAATGTCTTTTGCTATCTCATGTATCTGCCATCGTATCCCTCAGGCATGTGGAGTTTTTCTTTTTCATCTAAAGGAAGCATCAACCCATTTGAAAACCTTCAGTACGACAAGATCAGGGATTTTTGTGCCCTAAACGACCTTAAGTATTATAGTTTTGACGTGCATAAATCAGCCTTTGTATTGCCCAAATTTGTTCAGGATATTCTACAATGAACCCGGATCAAAAAAATAAGCTGATGCATAATTTCGATCCAAACGGAGTAGGACGAGCAGGCAGTCTTTTTGGTTTGCCCTTTGATCAGGAGACTTCAGAAATCGTGGTAATTCCTGTCCCGTGGGATGTTACAACCTCCTTCAATGATGGTGCTTCACGTGGTCCGGAAGCGATATTAAAGGTGTCTTCTCAGATCGATCTTTTCATACCCTCCATCCCTGATGCGTGGAAATTGGGGATCACCATGTTGCCTATTGAACCGGAATGGAAATCAAAAAATAGCGAAGTGCGAAAGCATGCAGTAGAATACATTAAAAAATTAGATGGAAGTTCAACTCAATTATCTGATGAAGATGCTGCTCATATATGTCAGAATATAAATTTGTTATCTGATAAATTGAATGATTGGGTTTTTGATAAATCAAAGGAGATCCTTATTGCGAATAAAATTCCTGTAGTGTTGGGAGGAGACCACAGCTCCCCATATGGTCTAATGAAGGCCATTTCACAATCCCATGAAGATTTTGGAGTTTTGCAGATCGATGCTCATGCAGACCTCAGACCGTCTTACCAAGGATTTACGTATTCTCACGCTTCCATTATGCACAATCTGCTAAAATTAGATCATGTAACAAAATTGGTTATGGTGGGCATTAGAGATTATTGCCATCAGGAGCAACAAATAATGGATGATGACCCGAGAATTGTATCCTATAATGATGCTTCTATGGCAAGGGAAAGATTTGAAGGCAGGTTATGGAGAGACCAGGTAGATCAAATAATTGAATCGTTGCCAGCACATGTATATGTGACCCTGGATATTGATGGGTTGGAACACTCATTTTGCCCATCTACAGGAACCCCGGTGCCGGGAGGCCTTTCTTACCATCAGTTAATTTATTTATTGGAAAAGCTAATGATTTCGGGAAGAAAAATCATTGCTTTCGATTTATGCGAAGTATCCGGTGCAGGCACAGAATGGGATGCAATTGTCGGGAGCAGCTTATTATATTACATGGCAAACATTACTGCCGTAACGCAAAAAATTCAAAATCATAACCTGTGTCAGGTAACATAGATTTTATAGCTAAAACTACCTATCGATGAGCATTTCTTGAAAGGTATTTCCGCTTATTAAACACATTGCATTCCACCTCTTTTCCTTCACCACATAGTTTGCTTTACATCAGAAAAATAATTTATTATAAATTACTTTTATATGTGGCTGAAAAATAGTAAGTTGATCTTCCTATTATAAAAAATGGGTTTCTTTAAAGTATTAATTTTAATAGAAATTAATTATTTTTTAAAACAGGAAAAAAATAATTGAATAGTTACGTAGAGTGTTTGTAATATTATATAGAATTAATACCTTTGAACCCTTAATAATACAAATAACCACACAATCTTATATTAATGAAATCGACAATATTTAATTTTCTGGTACTTCAAGTAGTGATTTGGAGTATTGTTTTTTCTGGAAAAATTGGCGGGCAGGAAAACGAAGTTAATTATGCTTCTATTTCTGATACTTGGGAAGTTGTCAAGATTGGTGAAAATAATACCGCTGGAGTAGTTCTTCACTATCCTTCTTTTTACAAACTTACTTTAAATATTGACGGGACATACATTAGGCTAAAGAATGATGAAACCTTTGAAGAAGGTGAATGGCAATTAAATAAGACAAAATCTATTTTGTCTTTGAAGAATAATCAAGAAACTAAAAATTATGAAATAATACAATTGCCCAATTCTGATTCTGAATCCTTTATTATCAAAGAAAATATCAACGATATCAATTCAATTCATAATATAGAATATGAATTAACACGCTTGTAAAAGCAGAATTATTAAATTTTTCTCTCCAAAATTTTATCATCAACAATTAAGAAGTTCAGATAAGAGCATTATTCCAATTACCAATTTTGGTTTTTGGCCGTAGGATTATTTTTGATCCTGACATCCTATATATGAATAATATTGATCCACGGTATCAAACCTTTCGATCAATAATAAACTCTTATTCTCTTTAGATAGCCAGTACCATTTCCCTTTGACTTAATGTTATCTGTTAAATGAAAATGTCCTGCAATAATAAAAAGTAGCTTTGGCAAGATGGTATCATTGGTATGATAATTAACAAACAAATTATGGCTTTTTGCGCAGTTTTTTCGTTACTAATTTTATTGATCTGAAATCTTGATCGGAAAATTAGTTTTTCTTTTTTTTCTTAAATAGTCTTTTTATCCCTTTAAAAAATCCTTTTTCTGCTTCTTTCTTTTCTGTGTTATGTTCTTCTTCATATGATGGGTTAGCATCGACTTTTTTAAGCGTTTTATTATCTTTTTGACGGAATAATTCTCTCCAAAATTCGCCATCTTCCTTGAAAGGATCGCAGTCTAATTCCCTTCTTACGGATGCGGAAGGTACTGGAAACTGAGCTTTAGAAATTTGCCTTAGTTCATTATTTCGGTTTATTTGTTGCTGATACAAGG
>JAUUZS010000509.1 GCA_030589835.1 Cyclobacteriaceae bacterium | reverse complement strand
GTCAAACATGGTGGGTTCTGGTAAAATAGCAGATGTATCTTTCGGTTTTTTAGATAGAGTTAAAAAAGTAAAAATGAATAACGAGATTTGGCTACCTGACGTAAAGTTTTTGATGAAGAAAAAACATTTTGGACCAGAGCTTTCATTTGCTAAGACTTACGCAGATTTACTTCCTGATGAAGTGGTAGTTTTGGTGAAATATGCTGTTTCCGGTTCCTCGCTTTATAAAGATTGGGCAGCAGAAAAAGGTGTTTATTATTGGCAAATGATAAGGGAAACGGAAGATGCTTTGTTGGCTTTATACAATCGGGGTTTTCAACCCAAAGTATCCGGAATGCTGTGGATGCAGGGTGAGCAGGATAGCAAGGATTCTGAAAATCCGGAAAATGCAAGTAATTACAGGCAAAACCTTGAAAACCTTATTCAGGCATATCGAACCCGTTTCAATCAGGAGATGGTATTTGTTGTTGGGAGAATTCATGACAAGCTTATAAATGCAAAACCTCATGCAGGTAAAGATTTCGGACAGGCAAATATTGTAAGAGAAGCCATGGAAGAAATTGCAGACAAAGATACTTTAACCGGACTTGTAAATACCGACAGCTTTGAGTTAAAATCTGATTCAATTCATTTCAATTCAAAAGGGCAATTGGAATTAGGTAAAGCCTTCATGAAGGAATATTTGAGATTGGTTCGCATTCGGGAGAATTAGGAGTTTAAAAAATGATGAAGAAATTTAGTATTATATTTTTTATTGGAGCCTTAATCACAACATGTTTTTCCCAGGATAAAGAACTTACATGGGAAGAGTTACGTGCGCAGTATGAATGTCCGAAATGGTTCACTGAAGCCAGATTTGGTATCTGGGCACACTGGGGAGCCCAAACTCAGCCCGAACTGGGTGGCGGTTGGTATGCGCGACACATGTATCAGCAATATGTGGGAAACCAGAAATGGGGTGAAAATGCCTATCCGTATCACAACAAAACATACGGCCATCCATCTGAAAAAGGATTCAAAGATGTTATACATGAATGGAAAGCGGAGAATCTGGATACCGATGCTCTTATTAAGTATATCAAGGGATTGGGTGCAAAATATTTTGTGATATTGGCAAATCATCACGACCATTTCGACAACTTCAACTCAACGCATCATCCATGGAACTCTGTTAATGTAGGCCCCAAACGTGATATTGTAGCAGAATTTGAGAAATCATCCAGAAAATACGGCATCCCGTTCGGGGTCAGCTCCCATGACGACCGCTATCTGAACTGGTGGCTTACTGCCTTTGGCGCTGATACTTCAGGAGCGAAGAAAGGTGTGCCTTATGATGGCCACATGACCAAAGAAGATGGCCTAGGCAAGTGGTGGGAAGGATTAGACCCGGCAGACCTGTATGGACTTCCGCCGGAAAAAAGAACGCCTGAGTGGATTGAGGAAGTGAAACGCAACTGGATGTTGCGTCATAAGGAGTTGGCTATTAAATATGATGTGGATATGCTTTGGTTTGATGGCTATGGATTCCCATATAATAAATACGGAGAAGAAGTAAGCCGGGCATTTTACAACCACAGTTTGCGTAAACATGGAAAAATCATGGCGGTTGTGGCGGGAAAATTCCATAATGAACCTTCTACCGTCAAAGATATCGAACGTGGCGGGGCCAACGAAATCCTTCCTTTTCCCTGGCAGGGAACGCTCACTTTTGGCAGTTGGTTTTACAAGAAAGACAGGGAAATCAGGCATAATGCCAGAACTGTCATTGAAATGATGACTGATATGATGAGCAAGAATGGCAACCTGCTACTGAATGTGGAACTCTTGCCGGATGGCACTGTGCCAGCTGACCACAGGGTGATTCTTGATGATATAGGAGCATGGGTGAACCTCAATAGTGAAGCTATCTATGCCGGCAAGCCGTGGAAAGTTTACGGTGACAATCTCAATTCATATCTAAAGCGCCTTGAAGAAGAGGCGGTGGGCGAAGCTGACCTTGAGGCTTTGAAAAAGCAAGCAAAGAGCGAGCATTTCAACGAAAGGACGGTAGAAAGTTATCCATACGGTTCCGATGAAGTGAGGTTTACCACTAAAGGAGATGTTTTATATATTTTTGTACTAAATCCTGCAGAGGGAGCCATTAAACTTCCAGCATTAGGGTTGAACTCAGAATATGCACCAAACAAGATTAGTTCGATCAGGATGATCGGCAGTGATGATAAAATTGAGTTCAAACAAAATGCTGACATACTTTTACTGAAAGTACCGGGTAATCGGGCAAACCAATATACATCAGTATTTGAGGTAAAAGGCGCGTTGTAATATTGGCTGGTTGCAGAATAGAAGGATGATAAAAAAATGACAACCGGAACCTATAATAGCGCTGAAAAACAATATGCTATTGTAGCCAAAGACTTTGTTATTTCCAACGGATCGCCGGGGCGATTAGCAATGATTTTACCACAAAGTTACACAAAGTAATTCACGAAGTATCACAAAGGCGTCTTATTCTTAGCGCGACTTTGTGATAACCTTTGTGTTTCCTTAGTGGTAAAAAGAGAATATTTGAGTTCTTGAATAAATTTAACCACAAAGTTATTTAGGCACTTTAGATCACTTTAAACTTTAGTCACTTGCTGTGTACAGCGCTATGAATAGATTGGATTAGTTAATTTTAAATCGCAATCTAAAACGAAGTATATGTTCTCTGGAACTAATACCATCCTCCGAGTTTCTAAGAGATCCCTGCAACGCATAGATAAGCTCAAGCCACCAGTTATTTGTAAAATAGTATCCCATCCCCAATGAAAGACGTCTGCGGTTTACATATTTTTCTACTACTGCCTGTCCAATATTTCCGAAAATCTCAAAATTGACCAGAAAATATATCCTCTGATCGATGGCAAGAATTTTAATCGTTGGAGTTTTGGCCTGGATTCTGTAGCGCAATTGTAAAGCAAAGTCGGAATTGGTTTCATTGGAATAGAAAGTAAATCGCTCTTCCAAACGAAAATAGTGGTTAATGGTGAAATAGGATGTTTGCGGCCAGTTCAGACTGATTCCCTGCCATGGCCGTATCTCAAACGAATTAACCGTTGAAAATTCCTCGGTAAATATGATTCGTATTCCACCACGCATACGTAAATTTATTTTATAAAAATATATGACAGAGGGATGAATATAATACCTGCGCCATTCTTCGCCACTTAAAACACCCCGGAGACCATAGTTTCCGTCATAGGTGAATTTTTCATTGATATCATATAACGCCCTGAAATCCATCCAGGTTTGAAAATCTGTATTATCCTCACCCTGTACCAACGCCGGCGCAGCTAGCACAGTAAATAGAAGAATCATAAATAAGATGTGATTACTGTAATGTTTGTACATAGGTAATTGCCGGAAAAACTAAAACCAATTCAGATAGTGCAAATTTACTTAACTTTCTTACTTACCAAGAGCAATTATTAGTCCTGCTGAGAGACTGGCCTGCAAAATTGCCGAGCCGCCTCCCAAATAAAATCCTGATCCTCCTGTACCAACCATAAATCCACCGCCGGCCCAGGTAATTGGCATCATTAACC
>JAUUZS010000423.1 GCA_030589835.1 Cyclobacteriaceae bacterium | reverse complement strand
TTTCCGTTTAGCACTTTTATGTCTCTGCGCAACTTTGTGCTTCTTCGCGAAACTTTGCGTAATAACTATTTCACAAAGGGACTCAAAGAAGATACAAAGATGCTCAAAGCTTAATTTTGGCTATAATTTGCTGATATTAAACAACATACACAAATAATATTATTTATGATACTCCCAACTTAACAACATTAATCAAGAACTAAAACTCTCTAACCTTTATATTCCTGAAATGCACCGTATTTCCATGATCCTGGAGCATGATGTAGCCCTCGGCAGCCTGCCCGAAATGCTCAAATTCCTTATATTTAGAATAGTTGACCAGGGCGCGGAATATCTGGCTTCCAAGTTCAAATTCAACCACTTTATTTTCATTGAGCCAATGCTCCACGTGATCGTCTTTCACGATAATGCGGGCTCTGTTCCAACGATCCACACCCCGAAAGCCTTTACCTCCTCCAGGCAATGTCAGATTTTCTGCGGGAATCAAATCATACAATGAGGCAACCGTTCGGTTTCCATTGATGCCATGTTTTGCATCCGCATGTTTGTCATCGTCAAGTATTTGATATTCCATCCCGATCCCCCACCCCTTACTTTCGATAAGTTCTGGATCGACAAAATATTTGATTCCGCTGTTGGCGGCTTCGGTTATTTTGAAATCAACAATCAATTCAAATTGGCCAAATGTCTCCTCGGTAATAATGCTCCCTCCTCGTTTTGAATCATCACCTCCATGGGCTAAAACTGTCAACACACCATCCCTCATTCCCCAACCTTTATCCGGAAAATTACCTGAACCTGTCTTTTGCCAGCCTTTTGACGTCTTTCCGTCCCAAAGCAAGCGCCAGCCTTTTCTAACTTCATTTGCGGTAAGTGTATTTGGAATGTGATTGATTTCTCTCACGCTTGGATCAGCCGGCCATCTTTCCTTTTGCAGGTCAGTAGTTTTTATGCGAATGCTTCTCCACCTCACTTCAGATCCCTCCGTTTCTTTGTTATTGCCAATGCCATGCACCTGCAAGCCGATAAATCCTTCGGCATCCACATCGTCCACAACATTTGAGCACATCACACCGTTGATCCAGATTCTGAGCGAATTTCCAATGGCCTCGATACGGTATTTATTCCACGATCCATTGATAAAGGCGGCTCTTCCGGCAGGATTTTCTCCAAGGGCATACAACCAACCTCTCCTGGCTTCATCATAAATTCCCCCACTATATGCTCTTGAACTTGGGTCAATTTCTGCCTGGTAGCCATGTACCCTACCTTCTCTATATTCCTTGTTGCTTTGACTTCGAAACTGAATTCCTGAATTTAATCGTGGATCAACTTTCACCTCCACTTCAAATATAAAATCACCGTAGGTCTTTTCGGTACACAAAAAGCTATTGGGCGTATTCAGAATAGAAACCCCTACAATTTGATCGCCCTCGATGTGGTATTTCGCTTTTCCGTTCAGCTGTTTCCATCCTGCAAAATCGCTGCCATTGAATAACGGTTTCCAACCATCCTGGGCAGGAGATGAAAATGAAACAGCAAAAAGTACTATAAAAATTAATAAGCCTTTTTTCATTATTTTGGATTATAAATATTCAAAAAAATCTGCTGTAAAAATGCAGGAATTATTCATGGGTTTCAAGGACAATTTGATCGTTTACATAAATCACTGAATATAATGGCTTCTCTCACAGATTATTCAATCATTGAATATGAAAAAACCAAGACCTCCGGGATCTCTGATAATGATATTATCAACGACGTCTTCATTGTTAACACAGCTTATATCCTCGGTATGAGGCTTGTTCCATTTTCGTATTTTATACATAGCCCTCAAATTATTTATGCTGTTAAAAAAGGTTATTGCCTTAGGCTTCCTTAGCTATCCAACAAATAAGATATCTTTGCAGCGAATGAGCAATTACGATGTTATAGTTGTGGGGGCCGGCCCTTCCGGATTATTGGCGGCCGGTCGGGCAGCTGAGCTTGGTGGCAAAGTGTTGGTTTTGGAAAAAATGCGCAAAGCAGGACGCAAGCTGTTGGTTACAGGCAAAGGGCGATGCAACATCACCAACAATTTGCCCATCAGCAATTTTATCACCCACGTGTACCCCAACGGAAGGTTTTTGAAAAATGCTTTTTCTCAATTCTTTTCAAAAGACATCTTGGAACTATTACAAAATCAGGGTGTAGAAGCTACGCTGGAACGTGGAGGACGATATTTCCCAACAAGCAACAAATCCATGGATGTGCTGCAGGCACTACTGAATTGGAGCAGGAAATTGAAGGTTGAAATGCGCTGTGGCTATCGGGTAGAGAAATTGATTGTTGAAGATGGTATCATTCAAGGAATTCAGGCAAACGGTCAACAATTTATGGCCAAAAATGTAATCCTCGCCACAGGTGGCAACTCTTATCCTGCAACAGGTTCCAATGGCGAGGGATATGAGCTAGCCAGGAAAGCAGGACATGCAATAGAAAAAGTAAGGCCGGCTCTTGTTCCCTTGGAATCAGATAGTGAAGCAGCAAAAAAACTGCAAGGTCTGAACCTGAAAAATGTGAAAGCGGTAGTTTGGGTGAATGACAGAAAACAAGGAGAAGATTTTGGCGAAATGCTCTTTACTCACTTTGGACTATCCGGCCCTATTATCCTGACCTTGAGCAGAATCGTGGTGGATGCCTTGCGTAAAAACGATAAAGTGGAAATCACCGTTGACCTGAAACCGGCACTCGATGAACAAAAGCTCGACAAGCGGTTGCTGCGTGATCTGAACGAACACGGCAAGAAAAAAATCGTCAATATTTTTCGCCTTTGGCTTCCTTCCTCCATGGTGCCTGTTTTCATTGACCAACTCGGTCTTGACCCGGATAAAGAATGCCATCAGGTTTCATCAAAAGAGCGCAAACAAATCCGACTTCTCCTTAAAAACATGCACTTCAACATCACCAATCATCGTTCATGGAAAGAGGCTATCATTACGGCAGGAGGTGTTCCCACAAAAGAAATAACTTCCAAAACCATGGAATCGAAATTGGTTAGCGGATTATATTTTGCCGGTGAGATGATCGATGTCGATGCTGAGACGGGCGGCTATAATCTGCAAATCGCTTATTCTACAGGTTGGCTGGCCGGCAATTCGTGCATGAAGGACGGGTAGGTAAAAGGGGCGAAAGGTAAAGGGTAAAAGCTAAAAGACAGTCGATGCCTAAATAACGATGACCGATTTACCCTCTTTGGCTCATCCAATCGGGGGTCATTAAAATTATAACCATCCATGGCTGCGAATTCTTATGATTTTTTACTTTGAAACCTCAATTGCCTGCTCTATATCGGCTATGATATCCTGGATGTTTTCCAAGCCTACTGAAACGCGAATTAAGCCATCAGTAATTCCTACTAATGCCCTGTCTTCCGGCGATAGTTTTGAATGTGTGGTTGAGGCAGGGTGCGTAGCAATACTTCTGGTATCCCCCAGGTTGGCTGAAAAGGAAATCATTTTCATGTTGTTCAGGAAATTCCTCCCTCGTTCAATTCCTCCCTTAAGCTCGAATGAGACCAGGCCACCACCGTGTTTCATTTGTTTTTTGGCGATGTTATAATTAGGATGAGAGGACAAAAAAGGATAGCGAACAAAGTTCACCTCATCATGACTTTCCAAATGTTCAGCAAGCCTTAATGCATTCTCACAATGCCGCTCCATTCTGACCGCTAAAGTCTCCAGACTTTTCGAGAGTATCCAGCTATTGAAAGGCGACATGGCGGGGCCTGTATGCCGGGCAAAGAACCTTACTTTTTCAATGCATTCTTTAGTCCCCAAAACCGCTCCTCCGATTACCCTACCCTGACCGTCAATGAATTTCGTTGCCGAATGTGTAATGATATCCGCGCCATAATTCGCAGGGTTTTGAAGGTATGGTGTCGCAAAACAGTTGTCGACGTTAAAGAGCAAATTGTGCTTTTTCGCGATGTTACCAACCAACTCCAAATCGATAATATCCAATCCCGGATTAGATGGTGTCTCCAGGAAAATCATTTTTGTGTTTTCCTTAATTTCCTTTTCCCAATCCCCGGGACTATGAATATCAACATAGGTATGGGTGATGCCCCATCGTGGTAAAAGTTGGGTCGTTATTTGATGCGTTGAGCCAAAAACCGAACGACAAATAAGCAAATGATCACCCTGATTTAGAAAGGCTGCCATGCTCACAAACATGGCTGCCATTCCCGATGCCATGGCCATGCCGTCTTCAGTCCCTTCTAACAGGCATAATTTCTCTATAAATTCATCATTGTTGGGATTGGAAAACCGGGTATAAATATTCCCTTCTTCCTCGTTGGCAAACAGTGCCCTGGCCTGCTCTGCATCATCGAACACAAAGCTTGAAGTTGCATATATCGGAACTGAATGTTCCCGTTGATCAGAACGTTTAGTTTGTGTTCTTATCGCATTTGTCTCAAAATTATTCC
>JAUUZS010000126.1 GCA_030589835.1 Cyclobacteriaceae bacterium | reverse complement strand
TAAGGGTTGTTTTTCCAATATAGGGATAAAAGAATACGCCCGCCTGCCGCGAGGCAGGGAAGACCCCTGCCTTGCGGCAGGCGGGGAAGTCAGGAGTTGCCAGCCTGCCGGCGACTTATGACATTATCTATAACCTTTCATTAAACCCGCCTACTACAGTCAGGCGTATCGCAGAGATCAGACATTATGGACAGACGCTAAGCAGCCCGGAAATTCTTTATGCTTATAGTTGCTCCAGGCAAAAAACCTCATACGTATCCTGAAAGTATGAAAACCAATAGCATAAGGGGTGGTTTAGCACGATGTTGACATTGTGCTTTTTTATTGTTGGTAGTTTTTTTAATTTTAGCATAAATATAAACCCCATTTTTATGAAAACATCTACATCTTTATTGCTACTTATCATGTTGTTATTTGTTGGTTTGTCAGGACAAGCCCAGAAACCAAAAGGTGAATGGATTTCACTTTTTAATGGAAAGGACTTAAGCGGCTGGACGCCAAAGATCAGAGGGTATCCCGCAGGAGAAAATTTTGGCAATACCTTTCGTGTTGAGGACGGCATTATGAAAGTATCCTATGATCAATACGATAAATTCGATTTGCGATATGGTCACCTGTTTTATAATGAAACATTCGGAAATTATATCTTTCGGGTAGAATATCGTTTTGTTGGCGAGCAATGCACTGACGGCCAGGGATGGGCATTGAGAAACAGTGGTGTTATGGTTCATGGACAATCTCCTGAAAGCATGGCGCTGGATCAAAATTTCCCGGTTTCTATTGAGGTCCAGCTGCTTGGAGGAAATGGCAAAGATACCCGTACTACCGGGAACCTGTGTACTCCCGGAACAAATGTAGTTATGGATGATAAATTAATTTTAAGACATTGCATCAATAGTGGATCTGAAACCTATCATGGAGAACAGTGGGTGACCTCAGAAATAGAAGTTCGAGGAAATGAAATCATCAAGCATTTTATAAATGGAGACTTGGTGCTGGATTACACTAAACCACAACTGGATGACCGTGATGCGGATGCTAAAAAGCTCATTGTGGACGGGGAGCTAATGCTTTGCAATGGAACGATTTCTTTACAGTCTGAAAGCCATCCTGTAGAATTCAGAAAGGTGGAGATAAAGCTGCTGGAGTAGGGGAATGAGAGAGGTGCTGGGTGCTAGGTGCTAGGTGCTAGGTACTGGGTACTGGGTACTGGATTCTGGGTGCTAGGTACTGGATTTGCTCCATTCTTTTATTAGTTCATTATTCAATTGTTGAGTCTACTCTGAAAACTAAAATCTGCGTCATTGCGAAAGAGGCACGACTGAAGCCTGCCTACCGGCAAGGCAGGAAATCTCGTTAAGTTGCAGTAAGCCAGATTGTTGAGATTGCCACGTCCTCCTTCGTCGTCCTGCCAATGACGTAAGTGCAAAAAACTCGTCGTCACTCAGAGCGAAGCGTCTTAATGACCTATCAAAAAGATTCATCGGTCGATACCTCCCTCTGAATGACGGAACAAATAACGTCATTGAAATTTGTACGTTTAAAAAAATGTGATAACTCGCAATGACGAACATCGACTATCTGAAGGGCTGTTGCAGGTTCTCTGAACCTGTGAGGATTATGGTTACCAGGACTCCGTCCGTAAAACCTCAGTAAGTGTGCAAATTGATCAATAGCTAATATTAAGCGGACTAGCCATGAGCTCATTGTTCATGCACAAAGGAATATAAATAATAAATGTAAATTATTTTGTAATTGTGACGGATGGAATCCTATTGTTCATGAGTTGTCACAGGTTCTGAGAACCTGCGACAGTGAGCAGCAGGATAGCTAGTTACTATATCCCAAATATCATATACATCAGAATCAAAACAATACAAAACAGTAATTTTGAAAAAGGGTGGTGAACAGGTCGAATTATGTCGTCTTGTTACTGATAATTTCTAGGGTGTTGCAAAAGTGAAAACAGGAGTTCATTATTCAATTATTCGATTGTTCTATTATTATTATTCTGTTCTTTAAGTGGAATGCTTTTACTATTTACTTTAAAGGCGGAAAGACACCAAGATTTCTCTGCGTCTTTCCGCCTTTGCGGTAAATTCATCTTTCTTGCAATGTTTATAACTGAGAACTAAAGCCTGAATAAGACAACATCCATATAAAACATGTTGGTAAGCTGAACAACATAAGTGCCTATTTTTGAAATAGACCCAGAACCCAGAACCCAGTAACTAGCACCCGGCTACTGGCTCCCGACACCTTTTACATTCATCCTGATTCGATAAAGCCCGGTCTTTGCGGTGATAAACAAACTTTTCATATCCGATCCACCGAAACAAACATTTGCAGTCCAGGGTTCCTCGATTTTGATGTTCTTGATTTGCTGTCCGTTCTGATCAAATACCGTTACACCTGCTGCATTGGTAAGATAGAGATTCCCTTTATCATCCAGTGTCATGCCATCGGAACCCATTTCGCAAAAAAGCTTTTTTTCAGACAATTGACCATTTTGTCCGATGGAGTACACATAGGTTTTTTTGTCTTTTATATCTGTAACATAAAGCAATTTACCATCTGCTGAGCCAATAATTCCATTAGGTTGTTGCAAGTCATCAATTACCCGGGTCAACTTTTGCTTATCACTGGAAAGGAAATAAACGCACTGACCATCTTGCTCAGAGGTGTCATGTCCCCACCAGGGTCTCTTGTAAAATGGATCAGAAAAAAAGGCACTGCCGTCAGGAGCAAGCCAAACGTCATTCGGGCCATTGAGTTTGCCTCCGTCATAGCTGTCAAGTAATACGCTGACCTCTTTGTCCATTCCAATGATCCACATCTCATTATTTTCATCTGCACATGCCCACAAGTTTCCCTGATCGTCAAAGCAAAGCCCGTTGGACCTGCCCGATGGCTGCATCCAGGTGCTTAGCTTATCATCAATGCTCCATTTCATTATCCGGTCATTGGGTTGATCGGTAAAGTAGACATTGCCATCGGCATCAGAAGCCGGGCCTTCAGTAAATAAAAAATCCCCGGCCAGTTTTTCTACTACGGCACCTTCCTGAACAATATCAGCCTGTTGAGCTTGGCTACAAGAAAGCACAATTATGGAAATGAATAAAACGTAGACGGTTTTCATTGTTTTAATATGGATTAAATAATGTGCTTTAAAGGTAAAAGGTAAAAGGTAAAAGCTGAAAGGTAAAAGGTAAAAGGTAAAAGCTGAAAGGTAAAAGCTGAAAGCTGAAAGCTGAAAGGTAAAAGCTGAAAGGTAAAAGGTAAAAGCTGAAAGGTAAAAGCTGAAAGGTAAAAGGTAAAAGGTAAAAGGTAAAAGGTGAAAGGTAAAAGGTGAAAGCTGAAAGGTAAAGGGTGAAAGCTGAACCCAAGCAACTTCCGTATGATTCCTCCCTACTCAAACTTATAACTCTAAACTCATAACTCTAAACTTATAACTCTAAACTCATAACTCTAAACTTATAACTCTAAACTTATAACTTCTTTCCCCTTACGATTTATTCATGGATTTCAAGGCATTTTCAACACGTCGTGCATAATCGTCAATCTGCCATTCTTCATCAAATCCAACGATCATCATGTCTACTGCCCCTGACTTGAGTACATAATGCAAAGATTGTTCAATTTTCTCCGGGTCATTCCTGAAATTTCCGTTCCCGATCAGCTTCATGGCTATAACGCCTTTTTTGGCATCATGGATTTTTTTTACAATCGAAAGGACTTTATCAGGATCTTTATCGTCCATTGATGTCCCAAAAGCATTGATGCGTGAGTGTACAATATCTACCCATGGACTTGTGACACAGGCATTAAGCGCATCGGTAGTATGTATGGAAACTCCATGAGACCTGATGATGCTTTTCTCTTTCAGGTTTTGCAGTATATCCATTTGCTTTTTTTGCTGATCGGTCCAATTTTGATCTACCATACAGTGAATCTGCAGGATATCGATATGATCTGTATTCAGCTCTTTTCTGAATCGATCTATCACAACATCTGCATCAGGACGTTCTGGTTCCGGAATACCACCGGGCCTTACCCACATTTTTGAAACAAGGGTATAATCTTCCCTGGGTTTTGACTTAAGCGCTTCAGCGATAAATGGATGCGATCCATATGAGTCAGCGCCGTCAAACATTCTGATGCCGCGCTCATAGGCATATTCGATTAGGGCTACAGCCTTTTTCTTTCCCATACGTGTCAGGTTACATTCCCGGTTGCCTGCGCGGATCCCGGTACCCATTCCGATCATGGAGGTTTTTATACCTGATCTTCCCAGTGTAATGGTCTGAAATGGATTGGTGGAAGGTTTGCTAAAGGCAGCAGCTGCATCAGTGGCATTGGCCAATAGAACAGTCCCTGCCCCAACCGATATTTTGGAAATAAATTTTCTCCTGCTTATTTGGTCTGATTTCATCATTAAATGATTTATGTGTTATAACTTTTCTGCAAAATGAGTGCGATCAATTTATTAATCGAATTGTGTTTATCCTACGATTTTCTATTTTATCATCAAAGTAGCAGGCCCATTCGAAGTTAGTCTTAATCCGTCTAAAATGAATACCCCACCGAAGTATTGATCCCCCAATCCGATGTTGAAGCTGCTCCTTCCGGTGGCTTGGAATCCATATTATAGTAAAATGTGAATCCAATATAGAAATCGTTAAACACCTCAAATTTGAATTTCATATCCAATTCAGTACGATATCGATCTTTCACGGTAAAACTAGGGTAAAAATCAATAAATGACGTAATGTCGATTTCAGGATCACGATATCGAAATACCTTATATTCAGACCTGATAAGACCCTCAAAGTTATTATTTAGTTCGTTGTTATCTGTCGATTGTTCCTGATTTACCATTAGGCCCATGGTTGTAATGAATCGCTGCACATTGCTGCGAAACCAATTTTTAGAAATACCCGCTCCAAGTGAGGTTCTGAGTTGTAATCCTAATTCTGTGTTTTGCTGAATCCCGGAAAAACCTGTGTAGGCAATATTGTTTTTTGTAAGGTATTTGTATGAAATGCTCACATCTTGCTTTTGCGTATTGTCGCGCTCAGGTTGGGCAGTGAAAATGGAGTTGGCATTTATTGTTGTAATGGAGTTTAGCGGTCTGTAATCAAACCTGAAACTGCTATTCCACTGTTTTACTTCACTGCCTTTATTATAGCTATAGCCTAAATCAATATTTCCATCCACCTTCCCCCAAAATTTGTTTTTTATTGGCGTAATCTCAACAATCCGGTTCATATCGATCTCGATTTCCTCTTCTTCTGTAAGGACTAAAATGGTATATTTATCATCATCTGCTGTGATGTCAAGAGAGCCATAATACAGTATTCCGCGCCCGAGCCCAATTTCATAAAACTTATCTGATTTGAGTTGATAAATCCTGTCCCATTTTAATTGAATGGTTCCTGCAGCTTCAGTTTTTAAACTTAATTTTCCATAATCCAATTTTTTTATTTCCCCGGTAATCCAGTCATTATTATCAAGCAATACCTTGTCTGTTTTTTGTGAATAGACAGGGTTTGAGAAATATAATAGTAGACTAAAAAGAGAAAATAAGAGCGACTTATTGGCTATCATAAAAAACAATTATGTGTAAGGCAAAATTAAGTGTAATTGTTGAAAATGTATATAATTAATGACTTTGATTTGATCAATTCTGATAGATTTAGGGGTACTACACTAAATTCGATCAACGATATCCGGTAATGTACGGCAGCCATAAAGGCCAGAAAAGCCGGGATGATCAATTGTAGCCACCAAGGTGGAAGGTAACCGATGCGGTTTTAAAATGAATTGGTTCTACAACGAATTTAATGAAAGTTTGTAAATGAATCGTCACTCAGAGCGAAGCGAAGAGTCTTAATATGGCAGCAGGTGAATGATGGTCTGCAATAGTGGAATAAAAAATATTTGTATAAAATGGACACCAAAGTTACACTAATTCACCCTTCATTCCTCAGAGTCACTCGAAGAGGACTCTGAGGAGGTGTAGAAAAATGAATTAAGAACATTAGAACATGTGAATGGAGAATTTAGAACTGAAAATGAGCCCTCTAAAATACTTTTGAGCAATGGATTTTTCCTTTACTTCATAATTCAATTGTTCTATTATTCTTTTGTTCTATTGTTCAATATCTGCACTGGCCCTCATCTGCTTTCCGATCTAATCCATTGCCGAGTTGAGGAATTGGTCAAAGGGTAAAATGGCTTTAAAAACTTTTGCACAATGATCATTGAAATCAGGAGCCATAACTTGATTGTCCGCGCAATTATTTGTGGCTAAGAAGCTTTTGAATTTAAGCAGTGCTATTTCCGGATGGTCAGGCTGATATCCTCGTGGAGCTTTCTTGAGCTTTTCACCTTCCATCTCTCCAAAATATTGCTTGAAATCAGGATCGTTTAATATCGACTTCAATTCATCGGCATTATAGCTTATTTCCTGCCTGATTGCTTTTATCCATGGACCCTGAGGCAAATAAGCTCCTCCGGCAAGCATCGAAGCTCCCGGTTCGATATGAATGTAATACCCCGCTTTGGAGTGGATGTCTGATTTTTTTGCTGCAGCAGATATGTGCGCACCAAAATGAGTCTTATAAGGTGATTTGTCTTTGGAGAAACGCACATCCCGATAAATACGGAATATGCAATCCTTGGCGCTGTGGTGCCCTATAGTGGGATCAAATTTGGAGATTTCCCCTATCAATTGGGTGATAAAAACCTCAAACTCCTTTTTTGCGGTTTCAAATTGCGGTTTGTTGGCAAGAAACCAATCCCGGTTATTGTTTTGTTTAAGATCGTTGAGGAATAGGAAGGTGCTTTTAGTAATTGTGGTCATTTGCTAATAATTTTTGATTATAAAATGGTTAAAATGTTAATGTTTCTTATTTCCGCATTTTGTTTTCACCTTTTTTTCTTCGGTCTTCGGTCTTCTGACTTCTGACTTATGACAAAGCTTATTATCTTTCATTAAACCCGGAGGCAGGCAGGTTCAGGGTAGAACCTATAAAACTAAAAAATCTACTTTAAAGTTTTAGTAAATTCAAGGGCTAACTCAGTCAACATATCCCATGCATAGCTTTCTTCGTGTTCAATTATAAACCATCCTTTTAACGGCGGTTTGGTTTTGAACGGACTTAATGGTTTGGCGTTTTTTGCCCCCATCTTTTCAGGATCGAAATTTGGGCCGAGGCGAAATCCCATTGCTTCTTTATGATAAAAAGCAAACACCTTGTCCTTGAATTTGAGCCCCGGAGAACTCATCATTTTTGCGGAGTGTACTTCCTGATCAAGGGCCGAAAATTTGATTACTAAAGATTGGAATTCTTCTTCTGACTTCTTCATGTATTGAAATGAATTTCTTCGGATATAAAAATAGGTATCTTATTGATACGGACAAAACGGACACTTCATGTACAATTAACACCTATCAACACCAATTTATTTATGTAATGGGTATACTTCGTGGTTTCTTATTTTTTGACGCATTGTCCGTACACTTGGTATTATGATCTACATCTTAAAAACCATTTTGATCATGTGGGGGCTGTCGTTAAAATTTATTTGTAATTTGGCATTATAATTTTGTTTATTTAGAGTCTGTCCATAATATCCGATATCTGCGTTACGCTTGTTTCTAAAAAACTCATTTACATACGTAAACTCCGTTTTTAAGAAACTACGCAAGCCTAGATCTCGAACATTCTGAACAAACTCTGACTTTATGGACAGACACTATTTAGAGACATAAATTTTTATCAAACCCTAATTTCCACACATGACACGCATTTTCTATTTTCTGACCTTGATTTTAATGGCTTTGGCCTGCAATCAAAAAAAACAGCCAGATGCCATTTCGGACTTAAATGTGCAGATATTACAAAATGAAGGCTTTGCCTTTGTGAAAAAGAAAGCCGTGGATATTGTGAATGCCGGTTTTAATGCAGGAGATGGATATGGTGAAGTTTGGATCAGAGATTACAATACCTTTATTGAGCTATCCTGTGAAGTATACCCGGCATCTGAAATCACGGAGAACTTGCTGGTATTTTTTAGAATGCAAGGCGATGACGGAAATGTCATTGATGGATTCATCCCAAAATCAAAAGTAAGTTCTGTGGGATACGACTACATATATTCCGATTTGGAGGCTCGATATGCCGGGCATAAAAATACGGTCGAGACAGATCAGGAATCATCTTTAGTTCAGGCGGTGTATAAATACATTAAGAAGACCGGAGATACCACATTCCTTAAAATTAAAATTGGCGATATATCCACATCAGATCGTTTGGAGATGGCAATGGATTTTTTAATGAATCATCGCTACAACGAAACTTACGGATTGATTTGGGGCGCTACCACTGCTGATTGGGGAGATGTGCAGCCGGAGCATGATTGGGGAGTTTACCTCACCGATGATACACATTACGCCATCGATATTTATGACAATGCGATGTTCCTGATTGCCATGGATAATTTGATGGAATTGGTTCCTGAAAAAAAGGAAAAATGGCAGGTTATTCACCACAAGATTGCTGCAAATGTGCGTACGCATTTATGGGATGAGGAAAACCAGAAGTTCATTCCCCATGTATACCTTGATGGATCACCCTTCCCGGATGATTTCAATGAAAGCGAAATTTATTATCATGGGGGAACAGCCATTGCCATTGAAGCCGGATTACTTTCGAAGCCTGAAATAAAAATTTCCCTGGAGAAAATGATTGAAAATGTAAATGCTTCCGGTGCAGGTTCGATTGGTTTAACGATGTATCCGCCATATCCAGAAGGCTATTACAAAAATAAAGGGATGTATCCTTATGGCTATCAGAATGGAGGCGACTGGACCTGGTTTGGTGGCAGAATGATCCAGCAGTTGATCCATTATGGATTCATCGAAGAAGCTTATGAGCAGCTAATTCCCATGACCGATAGGGTAATGAAAAATGACGGTTTTTATGAGTGGTACACGGTGAAAAATGAGCCAAAAGGCTCCGGTACTTTTCGAGGCTCTGCAGGGGTTTTATATCAACCCATTGTGATGCTGGAGGAGTGGGCGAAGCAGGAGTCTAATAAATAGATTGATTGACCCTTTTGCAGTTACAGAGCATTATTATTTTGATATGAGACCCATAATTTGTGTTATTTAAATAGGGCATTAATTTTACATTCAAGCCTATATTTTTAATATATAAAGCGCCTTTTGAAACGAATTCGAATACTATTGCTCCATGTCTCTGTAATCC
>JAUUZS010000556.1 GCA_030589835.1 Cyclobacteriaceae bacterium | reverse complement strand
CAAGGCTTGCGTAGTTTCTGAAAAACGGAGTTTGCGTATGTAAATGAGTTTTTCAGAAACAAGCGTAACGCAGAGATCGGACATTATGGACAGACTCTACCCATAATTCGAATATCAACTGAGAAAGGGGACATTTTATTGAAATGGAAAATGAAACTGTGCAATTGGCGAGTGCAACAGGTATGAATTTATATATTAAAAGGAGATCAATGATTATAAATGTAGTATTTTTGCGACGTGTAAAAAGTAAAATATATGGCCGTAGATATTACCGCATACGTAGAAGAGCTATCAGGGGAATTAAGTGAAAAAGCCTATAAAGCTTCGGACTCATTGGGCAGAATAGGATCTGCAGATGTGGTGGATGCTATGATTGAGCTGCTAAAGCACCAAAATCCCGAATCCCGCTTCATGGCAGCAAGAACGTTGGGCTTAGTAAAAAACAATAGTAAAGCATTGGTGCCAGTTTTGGAAGCGATTCAGCAAAAAGAGAATAGTGCCATGGCAGGCGATTTCCTGGTGGCGCTAGAGGAGTTTGATTTGAGCGCCAATTACGTGGATATATTCAAATTGTACCTTTTTGGGAGTTTCAGGGTATCCATGATTGCCAAAAATTTGCTCGACCATGAAGAATTTGATGTCACTCCAAGGGTATTAAAAAAGGCACTTAAGCATTGGAATCACTATTCCAATAATGTAAAGCAGGATGACCTATATGCACTTCGTAAAATTGAGGTGGAAGAACTGTTTGATGACCTAAAAGCATATATCGAAGCTTAACTTTTAGCCTTCTGCTTTTACCTTTCACCTTTTTAATCCTCTCATTTCGTTCCATTTAGCTTCACATCTGTATGGGCTTTTGGATTATACCTGGGGATTTTTACTTTCACGGGTTTTACCTTCCAGATTTCCTTACAATATTCTTTGATGGTTCGGTCGCTGGAAAACTTGCCACTTCTTGCCACGTTAAGAATCGACATTTCAGCCCATTTCGATGGGTTTCTATAAATCTTGTCCACCTGATCCTGGCAATCGATATACGATTGATAATCTGCCAAAAGCATATACTTATCGTGAAATACCAAAGAATCAAATATCGGCTTGAACAGCTCAGGTTCTTCGGGAGAGAAGTATCCCGTGCGGATCATCTCCAGCACTTTCCTCAATTTAGAATTGGTATTATAATGACTGTGCGGATTATATCCTTCTGATTTTAAGGCGGACACTTCATCTGTTTTCAATCCAAAAAGGAAAAAATTTTCATCGCCTACTTCTTCTCTTATTTCAATATTTGCTCCATCCAGGGTTCCTATGGTTAGCGCACCATTCATCGTAAATTTCATATTTCCTGTCCCTGAGGCTTCCTTTCCTGCCGTCGATATCTGTTCAGAAAGATCGGCAGCCGGATAAACATGCTGACTGGTTTTTACATTGAAATTTGGAATAAAAACAACCTTGAGCCGACCCCTTACATCGGGATCATTATTGACAATCTCAGCAACAGAGTTAATGAGTTTTATAATCAATTTGGCCATAAAATAACCTGGAGCGGCTTTACCTCCAAAAATAAATGTCCTTGGAACAATATCAATATCCGGATTTTCTTTAATCCGGTTATAAAGGGTAAGGATATGTAGCACCTTAAGGTCTTGTCTTTTGTACTCGTGAATTCGTTTAACAAGTATGTCAAACATAGATTCCGGGTTTACCTCAATGCCTAAATTGGAAGAAATATAATTTGCCAGATACGTTTTTACATTGTTTTTGCATAATCGCCATTCCTTTTGAAATGCTGTATTTCCGGCAAAATCTTCCAGCTTTTTCAATTCGTATAAATTTTTCACCCAGGATGTTCCGATTTTACTGGAAATCAGCGTTGCCAATTTCTGGTTATTAAGCACCATCCACCTTCTTGGAGTTACTCCATTCGTTTTATTACTAATTTTATTTGACCATAATTCATGAAAATCCTTCAATATGCCCGATTTTAGCAGATCGGTATGCAAGGCTGCAACACCATTAATCGCGCTACTGCCTACGCAAGCCAGGTGGGCCATACGGATATATTTCTCTCCGCTTTCATCAATGATCGACATGCGTTCAACACGTTCCTCATCGCCTGGAAAGGTATTTCTGACCAACTCAAGAAAATGATGATTGATTTCAAGAATAATTTCCAGATGCCTTGGGAGCAAGTTGCCAAATATGCTCATTGGCCATTTTTCCATCGCTTCCGGCAATAAGGTGTGATTGGTATAGTTGATGGATCTGCGCGTAATCTCCCAGGCATGATCCCAATCTATTCTATAATCATCCAATAAAATCCTCAATAATTCTGGAATAGCTATCGATGGATGTGTATCATTTAGTTGTATCGTAAAGCTTTCGTAAAAGGTCTCCGGTTCTTTATGGTCTTCAAGACAATGAATACGCATCATATCCTGAATGGACGCTGAGGTAAAGAAATACTGTTGTTCTAACCTGAGTGTTTTGCCACTCACCTGTTCATCGTTGGGGTAAAGCACCTTAGAAATGTTTTCTGAGGTAACCTTGTCGTTTACTGCACCATAATAATCCCCTTTGTTAAACCGTTGGAAATCAAAAGAGTCTGCAGCTTCAGCTTTCCAAAGTCTTAATATGGCAGAGGTATTGGTCGCATATCCAAGAACTGCCGTATCATATGGCACAGCAATTACGACATATTCAGGAATCCAATACACGCGATATTTGCCGTGATTATCATAATACGATTTGGTATACCCCCCATATTTGATGGCTTGTGTGATTTCTATCTGGGCAATTTCCCAGGGATTTCCAAACCGCAACCACTTGT
>JAUUZS010000180.1 GCA_030589835.1 Cyclobacteriaceae bacterium | reverse complement strand
AATATATTATCTGGGGTTTTATCAGATTTGATTATTGATAAGGTATAAATGTTATTTAAGGCATTGAACAAAAAGTGTGGATTGATTTGTGACCGTAAAAATTTCAATTCTGAATTCAGGTTTTCACTTTTTAGCTCTGAGGCTTCCTTTTCTCTTTTTAGCGCTATCTGCGAGGTCTTGAAGGCTGTCGATAAAAAATAGATTGCCAATGTCTGTGTAAATGAGTAAATCATTCGCATTCTGCGCATTGGACTAAAAAATGGTCTCTCGCTCATCTCAGGATTATCCTGAATCCAGCGCCGTCCACCTTGATGCTGCGGAGCACCTATTTTTTCAAAAATCAAAGGGAGTACAAATTCATAAAAAAGATAAAACCCGGCAAAACACAAAAGGACAAACCCTGCATATTTCCAATACTCCTTTTTAATAAAAAATCGAGGTATCAGAAGCTCCATATTAATATAGGCAATGATTACCTGGGGTATTATCAGAATCAAACTGATTAAAAATGCGCGTTCTAATTCCTCCCTTCCACTAAATACAAAAACAGATAAGGATAAATACCCTCCCCAAAAAAGGAGGTGCATCAACAAATTGTACTTATTTAATAAAATTTTTATTCCCATAAGCCTTGAAAGTAATTCAATAAAAATTCCCCAACAATTATTTTCAATGAATATCAGGTTAATTTCAATCAGTGAGCAGATGACATCAATTACATTTTCTGGTTATTTTTTTCTGATGGTGAATATGCTAGCCAGACCTGATTACGGGCACAAATGCAAGGATTTGCATTAGTTGATATTATCAGAGGATTGGTTGATTAAATTTTGATCGTTTTTATTTTTTTAAATCCTTTGAATCGGATTTTAGAAAAAAAATCAAATTCGATGAAAAGCAAATCAGTGATATTTATTGGCATTATTGTAGCAATTATATGCTGTACTCAATTTTCGGGTTTTACGGAAAAATTAGTGAATCAAGAAAAACAAAGTGTGATATATCGTAATAATCACCATGCTAAACAACTTAATATTGATAGAAGATTTCCACTAAAACACATAGTGTATCATGTTACCAAAAAAATTAAATTAAATCTTTAACATATATCGATATGAAAAAAATATTTGTTCCTTTCGCTTCAATAATTGTTATTTTATTGTTCATACCTGAACTTTTTGCCCAACAAGGCCAGGGCAGCCGGGGTGGCCAGGGAAGAGGTAATATGGATCCTCAAGAAATGGCAAGCAGACAAACAAACCAAATGAAAGAAACCCTGGAATTGACAGACAAACAATTGCCAAAAGTAGAAGCGCTCAACCTTAAATATGCAGAAAAAACAATGGCTGAAAGGGATGGCGCCAATGGCAACCGCGAATCTATGAGAAGTGCAATGATGGATTTATTGAAAGAAAAAGATGCGGAGTTAAAAAAAATACTTAGTGCGGAACAGTGGACCAAATGGGAAGCATGGAGAAAAGAAGCAAGGGAAAATGGCCAGCGCAGAGGCAGAAGAGGTATTTAATAGATTGATGAGAGATTGAAGGAAGGTTGATAAATAGGTTATTAGGCTCAATCCCTTCAACCTTTTTATCAATCTTATTTTTATCCGCTCATCATCACACAATAAACTTGCTTTTTGATGCATTTAAGAAAAGGGTGTTCCCTATCTCATTGTACCCTGCAAAGATCTCCCCTTCCAATTGCTTGATCGCTTCAGATCTATAACCAATAATGGTAAGATCGGCATATCTTGATTTTGAATTAATAATATCCCGATTGCTGGATTCTTCTTTCTTCTCGATCACTTCAATATTTTTTGCAGAAATCGGCAAGCGCCCCTGACGTGCCAATTCTATCAAATTTTCTCGCTCTTTTTCAACGTCATTTTCGGGAAAAATAGCAAATATATTTATACTAGCTCCGCGCCATTCGGGATGTCCCATAATGATATATGCCATCAGAATCATCAGGTTGCTGTTTTCATAATCACTTTTTGTGATCCAGATGTCAATGCGCTTCCGGAAACCAAAATCACGTTCAGAGGTCAGCAAAATCCCCACATCAAAATTTGCAGCTTTTACCAAAGAAAAATTCTCAGTGACACGGGTTGGTACTTTATCTTCACCTTTCGGATACTCAAACAAGATCATATTGAATTCCTTACCGGAAATACTTGGCATCTGCATCGCTTGGGCAATAGCGCTTGTGTAAGATGGTGATATCATGGTGTCAATGAACACATTACTCTTAGTAGAGCTACTCAAATTCAGTATTTGTTCATATTCCTTTTTGGAAGATTCAATAGAATCTTTTGACAAATAACCATTTACATAATGCAAGTAGGTTCCAAAGCCATATTTATGACTTATCCATCGCAACATATTAAATGCTGAAGGCCTGTTAAAGAATGTTTCTGAAATGCAAATCACTGACGGACGCCAATCATCTACTTTTTCTTTCTCCGTATTTTGAAGAAAAATCTGGAGTTTCCTGCTCAATTGAAAGATCACTCCCTGAAAAATTTTGGCCAGGCCTTTATTGCTTTTGTTTGATGATGAAATGATTAAATAAAACAAGGTCATCATCGCCAGGGATAATAATGCATAGGTCAAATTCATTTTCAGCATCAAATACAGGCAGGCAATTGCGCCAATCAGAGAAATAAAACCTTTCGACTTAAATGCCGGACGGTAGCTGGGGTCACCGGCAAAATGATGCAAAAAAGAAATCATGCAAATGGAGCCATACGTGACCATAAAAAACATGGATATGATCACCGCAACAAAATTCACGTCTCCAATAATCACAAAAAACAAGGCGATCACACTGGTGACTACAGTAGAATTATAGGGCTCCCGATCCCTAGATCGTTCCTTTCCTAAAAACGAATTGACTTGCTTTATCTGGAAAACACCATCTTGTGCTAATGCTTGCAAGATTCTCGGCGCCACCATAATCGATCCTAATGCTGATGAAATGGTTGCGGCGGCTAATCCAATGGGAATTATAGGCCCCCAGTAAGCAATTTTGCTCATGATCAATTGGTCATTGACAAGCTCCTCAGATGAGGCGGAAAGTGCCAGCTTGAACGCTATAAACACATATACTACCATTCCGACAATTGTTGCTGTAACCGTGCCAATAGGAATCGATTTTTTTGGGTTTTTCAAATCTCCTGACAAGCCCACTCCTGCCGCCATACCGGTAAAAGCGGGAAAAATAATCGCAAATACATAAAAGAAGTTATCCGGATTATCTATTGTTCTGCTCAGGTATTTATATGAATTCTCCACCGCATATCCAGTGTCCCCCATAAAAAAGAAGAGTAGGGAAGTAAATAGTATAACCACCACCACGTATAGGGCTTTCATCCCCATTCCTGCTCCTTTTTTTAGCATCAATAATATCAAAAGCAAAAGAGCAGGAATACTGACAATTCTCTTGTCAGCAATACTCCAATCAAACTGATTATTTAACCAATCAAATACAGGGTCGAATGCCTCTGCGAAAGCTATGATATAGAATGCTACACTAATCGCCCTGGAAAAATATAATGCTGTACCAATAGCAGCGCCAATATTTATCCCAAAGGATCGTGAAATGATATAATATTCGCCCCCTCCTTCTACCTTTTGATTGGTTGCAATTTCAGCAATAGCAAGAGCCGTGGGCACGGTCACCAGATGTCCAATAATGATGATGAGCAAGGTACCATAAAGGCTTACACTGCCCACAGCATAACCAAAACGCAGGAACATCACTGCTCCGAGAATGGTAGAAATAGCAGTTAAAAATACCGGAATGGTTCCAAATCCTTTTTTTTGATCAACTAGTCTGGACAAATTATGAGGTTTTACATTAGTTTTAAAAATAGAATAATATCAGCGTGAATATATGAAAATATTGCCTATTGCGAAGCTCCTCAGTAACAAATTACGATAGGTTTGAAATGCTCCAAATCCTGAATTTATTACAGCTTCGGTAATGCACAATAAACATTATCGTATATGAGGGTTCATCCACCAGCCATCATCAGTTTAGTTATATCCAAATATAATCTTTTCAAACCGTTAAGATTTTAGACAACCCTCAAATGTTTCTAGATTTATTTACAACGGTACTAAACCTATTTGGTGAAAAGGTTAACTTTAGAATCTTCTTGCCAAGTTTCAGTTCGTGTGATAGTTTTTTTAAGTGCTCACAAAATTTGTTGGCTATTTCTAAAAACTATATTTAAACTTAAACATCATCATGTTGTAGTCGGTGAAATTTGCAAAAACATTATCTCCTTTTCCATCAAAAAGAGCTGCTGATATTGTTATTTCAGCATTATCTGTAGCCATATATGAAATTTCGGGCACATAAATAAATGTGTAATTATTACTGACATCATTCCAGTCGGAAACAATAAACCCACCACTTAAAGGAGCAATTTTTAATTGATCTTCAAAAAATTTCTTTTCCAATCTGACAAAGAAATAGTCGTTCAGCGCATCCCTTCCCCGCTCATTTACAAATCCATGCAAATATTGCACATTTAAGTAAGTGCCATTGGCAAAATTATAATCTGCGCCTAAAACAAATTTTGTATAAACCTCATTTTTTAAGACAACTGAATCCTGGGTAACAGGAACCGGGGATTCTGGATAAAATGCTGAAAAATCATTGGTCATAACAATATCATTGTCCGGAAGGAAAGCTGCTGCCTCTGCCCAAACACCTACACCCATAATATTTCCTGCCAAATCAGCACCAAAAATATGATTTCTGTAGTATGACAATTGAGAGTTTATGCTTATTCCTCCTGTAGTATCAACAGGCATAAAGGTATTGTAGATTGATACAGGCAGTCCATCTCTCCCCCAAACATAGCTTAGCGAGAAATCAAACCCGGCGGCAAAACCTTTGAATTTTAATCCCGCAACAGAACTTTCTGCCAGATTGTATCTTGGTAATTCTATTTCGTCTGTGAAGTCAACTAATGTCATTCCTGGAGGCATATCCATGGATGGAGTTAAAGCATCAGCGAAAATGCCAACCGGCATATTTGCTGGCTGAAAAAACGGAATATATGCGCCTTGCAACGAAAACTCGGAATTAAAATAATAGTCAAAACTTATTGCATCAGAACCACGGTGGCGGCCAAAATCCAACACATCCTCCAAATCATACGGATTCAGGTTATCCGTTGGATTTAATTTATCTGCTGTTCCCCAGGTGATTCGCTGACGACCTATTTTTAAATCTAATTTTGGAGACAAGAAACCATATAACTGAACATACGCTTCCCTGATTTCAAGATTGTAGGGATCAATGATTCCTTTGTTATAAAGATCTGCGGATGATCTCACTTGAGGTAAACCAATATTTCGCAACCAAACTTCACTGTAAAACTTAGAATTATCTGTCATCTTTTTTCCAAGCTTTAGTGTTAACCTGTTTTCATTCCACGCCCAATCGTTTGGTGATTCAAGCAAAAACCGTTGATCAGTTAGTAACTCTCCCGATATTTTTAATTTATCTCCATCATCTTGTGCGTTTATTTTATTCATATTGATAAACAGCAAAATTATTACTGCAAAGAATATCTTTATATGTTTCATATTTATAAATTAATTTTAACAATTTCTTCTAAATTAAGTATAGTCTTATATGGACCATCAACTATAAACATGTTGATTATCCAATTAGGGATATTAAGCCCTGGGTCGGCCAAAAAAATGTAGGTTACTTTAACTTTATTATTTGGTAAAGGGATGAATTCCCAAGATCCAATGGCTTTCTCAATACGTGTTATTCCTTTTTTTTGAGGGATATAATCGGGCTTTCCAATCAGAGATATTTTGATTCCATCATTTATTTTTAATACTTTTTGATATAACGGCATATCCCTATTTTCTAATGGCCAGGGAACTTTGGCTTCCAAATAAATATAGCTTTCAGTATCACTAATCCTTTTTAGTGTTTTTGAAACTTTTGTATCAGCCATCCAATTTGAATACCCTTCAACATTGTCAAATACGCTTAAGAGGGTGTCAACTCTTGTTTCTAATATTGCGGTAGCTTTAAACGCCATATTTCCACTTTCTTCATCTTCTCTGGTATGAATTGCAATTCCATTTTTATTTTTTTTTTGAATCCACTCATAATTTTGCGCTGTTACAATATCCATATCGGACAAATAAATAACTAGCAGACTTATTATATTTAGATACTTTATAATCATATTTTTTTTGATAGTAATTGCTTTACACTTTCAATAATTAAGTCATAATTTTTTATAGCTGTAAAGGCTATTTCTTGTCCCTCGCTTACAAATTCTTTAACGGCATTTGTTGAGCTTGTTTTATTAAATTTTGTAGGATGCCTTAATTCTTTTAGCATAACATATTTGATCTTTCGGCCCTTCGATTGATAGTAAAGATTTATAAGTGTTTCAACTCCGAATCTTGAACTTTTCATTTTATCGACAAGTGGTAAAACATCTTTTTTCAATAGTGCCCGTTGACCTGTAAATGATTTGAAAGGATTAACGCTGTAATTTATCAGCGTTTCGGTTGCCTGCCCAAGAACCATATCTGCTTCTTTATTTAATACAGGTGAAACTAATTGAGCAAAATGTTCTTTTTGGAGGTTGGATAAATCGGCATCAATAAATACAACGACCTCATTTGTTGCATTTTCAACTCCTACAGCCATAGCAAACCCCTTTCCTTTATTCTTTTTAAGATGAATAGTTGTAATTCCAACATCTCTTTTCAACCCTTCAATTATGTCCTCTGTATTGTCCGTAGAGCCATCATTTACTACGATTATCTCACCAACAATTACTGATTCAGAGACAGCCAGGACAACATCCTTTATGGTTTTTTCTTCGTTAAAAGCGCAAATTATTGCTGATACTATGTTCATATTTATTTACTTATATCTTTCCAAATTTTCCTTTGTGATTTCTTTACCCAACTCTATAAGTTCTGAAGCTTTATAAAAATCAAACGTACCGCACGAATCCCTTGAAATCTCAATAAGTAAATCGGGTGGATTCATCTGGAGTGTTAAATCAGAAATATGAGATAGCATTAAACTTGTCGTTTCATTGATAAGATTGAAATACCCCAGGCTCTCCTTTTTATTTGCCGGAAAAAGCTCAGATAATTTCACTTGAAACCCCCTTAGTTTTCCATTGGTATATTTTTCGAAATACCCCCAATCCTGTTTGTCGGATTTTGGTTTTTGATACGGAATATGGGCATTTACATTCACAGCAATTAGCATGTCATTTTCATGACGAAATACCCTGTTGACAGGTATAGGGTTAAGTACCCCACCATCAACAAAGAGCGTTTCGTTTTTTAGCAGAGGAGTTATGACCATAGGAATAGATATTGAAGCACGGATTGCCTCAAATAAACTCCCTTCAGTTATCACAACTTCTTTCTTTTTTTTTAGGTCTGTGGCTACGGCTGCATATTTAATAGGCAACTCTTCAATTTTACGGTCAGGGATAAATTTTTGCATCTCTTTTAATACTTTATCCGCTTTTATAATTCCATTCGTATTCAATGTAAAATCGACCAGATTGAACATATCCATTTTACTAAGTGAACATAACCATGATTCATATTCATCCAATTTTCCAGCAGCATATACTCCACCAACCAGAGCACCCATTGAAGTACCGGAAATAGAACTTATTTCATATCCCTGATCAATAAGTTCACGAATTACTCCAATGTGTGCTGTTCCCCGGGCACCACCACTACCTAATACCAATGCTACCTTTTGTTTCACTTTACTGTTTTAACTTTCTTACTGTAAAATCATCGTCTGAGATACCTGTATCGTATTCAACATCCGACATTATCATTTTTGTTTTATGATTTTTCTTAAGGTCAGTCATTTCAATCTCCTGGGCATTCCAGTAATTT
>JAUUZS010000061.1 GCA_030589835.1 Cyclobacteriaceae bacterium | reverse complement strand
GATGTTTTATAACTATTCAATTCATGAAATCATCTTATTAAGATGCGTTTAACCTCGTTGGGTCCAATAATAACAGAATGCTTCGTACATAATTATTTATTTCACTATAATTTTAATTGACGTTTATTTTTGATTAATTAGTACATAATTTTTCATTTTAATTTATACCACATAAATAACAAGCCGTTGAATATCCTTACTACAGAAAATATCCATAAATCTTACGGAGATTTTAAGGCCCTAAACGATATAAACCTGGCCATTCCTGAGGCTTCTATATTCGGGCTTCTTGGGCCAAATGGAGCAGGAAAAACAACACTGATACGCATTATAACGCAAATTATCGCTGCAGACGAGGGTTCTATAAAGATTAATAATGAACCACTGAATTTCAAGCATATCAGTGAGATAGGGTATCTTCCCGAGGAGCGGGGACTCTATAAAAAGATGAAAGTGGGCGAACACCTGCTTTATCTTGCCCAACTAAAGGGACTTTCAAAAAAAGAGGCGATGGACCGAATAAAAGTGTGGTTCAGAAAATTCGATATTGCAGGCTGGTGGGATAAAAAGGTGGAAGACTTGTCTAAAGGTATGCAACAGAAAATACAGTTTATTGCAACTGTATTGCATAATCCCCGGTTGCTTATTCTTGATGAACCCTTTTCTGGTTTTGATCCCATTAATGTGAATATTATAAAGGATGAAATATTAAATCTGTCAAAAAATGGATGTACCATTATTTTTTCTACACATCGTATGGAGTCAGTAGAAGAGTTGTGCGATCATATTTTGTTAATAAATAAATCTGAAAAAATACTTGAAGGATCAAAAAAATCGATCAAAGAAGACTATAAAACCAATACCTTTGATGTGAAGCATAAGGACCTGATTAGCGATATCGCAGATGGATTTGAGATTAAATATCAGCAGCAACTAGAGGATGGTTTTTATAATACATCAATAAAAATCGTGAACGGCATGGGGCCGAATGAGCTATTAAAAACGCTAATTGATAAAGTAGAAGTACACTCATTTATTGAAAAAATCCCGAGCATGAACGACATATTCATTTCAAAAGTTCAAGGAGGCAATCATGAATAAGATCGGATTAATAATACGTAGAGAATATTTAACAAGGGTTCGTAAAAAATCATTCATTATCATGAGCATCCTCGGGCCGGTGTTGTTTGCTCTTGTTTTCGTGATCCCTATATGGCTTGCCTCACGAGAAGGAGAAGAAAAAATTGTTGAGGTACTGGATGAAAGCGGGTATTTCAGGGGAAAGTTTGAAAATGCAGGATCGGTTTCATTTAGCTATTTGGACAATACAATTGAAGAAGCAAAAAATGACTTGAGTTCTAAAAACTCCTATGGCTTGCTTTACATCCCCAGGCTTGACCTGGACAACCCCGAAGGGATTACTTTTTTTGCAGACAAAAATCCCAGTATAGAGATTCAAGTTTCCCTGGAGCGTTTCCTCCGTAGTGAAATAGAAAATATAAAACTGAAAAATTCGGGAATTGATAAGGAGCAACTGGATAAAATAAAAACCGACGTTGATCTGAATATTATAAATATAACGGACAAAGGTGAAAAAGAAGGAGACGTAGGAGTTGCTTTAGTGGTAGGTTATACTGCTGCTTTTCTCATCTACTTCTTTATTTTTCTTTATGGAATTCAGACACTAAGAGGTGTGATTGAAGAAAAAACAAGCAGAATTGTGGAGGTAATCATCTCTTCAGTAAGGCCCTTTCAGCTCATGATGGGCAAAATTATTGGTGTTGGTGCGGTAGGCCTAACTCAATTCCTGCTATGGACAGTGCTAACGCTTATCATTTACCAGGGAGCACTTACGTTTTATAACATTGATATTTCCGGGTCAAAACAAATTGAAATGACTCAAAATATGCAAGGCAGCGATGAGGGTGATGTAGATATGCCTAAAATAATCGAAAAAATAAATACCATCAATTTCCCCTTACTGCTGGGAACATTCCTCTTTTATTTTCTGGGGGGATATTTATTTTACGGCTCACTCTTTGCCGCAGTTGGTTCGGCGGTAGATAATGATGCCGATGCCCAACAATTCCAATTGCCAATTACATTGCCACTTATTTTATCCATCGTATTATTAACAGCCATTATTCGTGATCCACACGGCGATATGGCCTTTTGGGCTTCCATTATTCCATTTACTTCACCTGTGGTGATGATGATGCGGATTCCTTTTGACCCTCCGGGTTGGCATATATTATTGTCGATGGTGCTCATGGTGTTGGGATTTATATTTACCACCTGGCTGGCTGGAAGAATTTATAGAATCGGGATTTTAATGCATGGGGCAAAAGTAAACTACAAGATTTTGGCAAAATGGTTCATGATGCGTAATTGAGTTACAGGGCAGAAAAATATCCGGCACTTAATAACCTGATGAATTGCGACTGATAAATAGTATACAACCCTATTACGCCAGAGAGACGTTGCGGCGTTCTATGGTAAAAAGCATGATTTCTGTGGCCTTACCTCGAAGACTGATTTCGCCAATTTTTTTTGGCAAAAAATCGTTATTCAACGGCAAACAATCTACCAGAACCTTGGACAGTAATAAATCGACCTGATGCTTATTGCACAGACCCTCTATTCTGCTGGCAGTATTGAGTACATCACCGGTATATATTATCTCCCTTTTTAGTGTTCCAACTGTGCCCGTTGAAACCTTTCCAGAATGCATTCCTGCCTTAAATGATGGACTTACATCATATTTTTCCTGGTATTTATGGTTAAGTTTTCCCATGGTATCCACAATATCAAAATAACATTGTATGCAATTCGCATTCGATACACCATCTTCTAAAGGCCACGAAATAACCACTTCGTCACCCACGTATTGGTATATCTGCCCTTTGTTTTTGGAAATTGGCTCAGCTATATCCCGAAAAAAATCATTTAATAAATCAAAGTATTGAACATGACCTAACTCCTCAGCAATGGTGGTGGAAGAGCGAATATCGAGAAACATAAAAATCCGTTCTACTTCAGAAAATGGCTTTCTGTAGTTGTCATCTGGCTGCTGTTCGTTTCCTATTTCATTATTTTGATATTTGGCACTCAAGCCTTTTTTATATGCAGCAATGACAGTAGAAACTAATTTTGCATTGTCCCATGGTTTTACAATAAAATCAGAAGCGCCTTCTTTTATTGCCTTAATGGCAAGGTCAATATCGCCATAGGCAGTCATCATAATAACCCTTGTAGAAGGAGAATCCCGCTTAATTTTTTTTAGTAAGTCCAAGCCTTCTTTTCCACTTGTAGCCCCGGTAGTATAATTCATGTCCAGAAGTGCAATATTAAAGTTGTTTGATTTCAATAAATTATCAACTGTTTCTGGCCCGCCGGCAGTAACAATGGTCGTGAAATGCTTTTTTAGCAGAAACCTGGCTGCTAACAAAATGTCATCATCATCATCAATCAATAATATTTTTGCGTTTTCTTTTGGCATAAATCTAATTGGCCTTAAGTGTTATTCAAAGATATGAATAAAACCGTGGTCGAAGTTAAGGATATTGTTGCATATTTCTTTATCCTTTAATAGTAATTATAAAATGAGCTGTTTCAAAGGTTGAAAAATGATTTGAAAGGGCTAAGGATAAGCCTACGGAATTATTGGTTATTTTACTTTTCAGGAGATGATTTTACAGACGGACTCTACTTAATCTGTGTATTCGGATATCAGCTACTTATTCAGCCTTATGAACCTTAAAAAGATGTGATATCATATTCCATTATTTGATTTACAAATTCAACTAAAACAGATGGGCGCAAAAAAACGGTAAACAAAATACCAAACAGAGAACCGTATAAATGTGCATCATGGTTGATATTGTCCGACATTTTTTTCCCGGAATAGTAGGAATAGACCAAATAAAGTGCTCCGATCAAAAATGCCGGCAGGCAGATTACAAAATATAAGCAAATGCCAACAGTTGGCTGGTACAGTATAGAAGCAAACAAAATGGAGGCTACTCCTCCTGATGCTCCTAACGAATTATAATAGCTGGATTCCCGGTGTTTAAAATATGTTTTTAGATTTGCTACCACAATCCCAGTCACATATGTAAGGAGGTAAAAAACAATTCCCATTTGACCAAATATGCTTATATAAATCCTTTCAATACTCCCCCCAAAAAAATATAATGCGATCATGTTAAAGACAAGATGCATCGTATTACTATGAATAAATCCTGAGCTGAGAAACCTATAATATTGCTTTCCATGATAAATGGCATACGGATTAAACATCCATTTGCTTTGGATTTCTGGTTTTTTCCACCCATAATAACTGGCTGCAGCTGTAATTATGATCAATATAAGTGTTATGTTCAATGGCATATCGTATTATTTATCCCTATCTATTAAGCTTAATGAAAGTGCTTTCAGCGGTTCCTTTTTTGATTTGTCAATTTCAACCGAGTCAAAAATCTCGATACTTTTATTGAAAAAGGCATTCATTTTTAATTCAGTCAATTCTTTTATTCCGAGTTTATTATAAATACGGGTTACCGCCTTTACCTTATCTTCTGGATCAAATTGATTCTTATTTAGCCAGAAATGGAGTTCCTCTTTCAATTTGCCTTCAGCTTTTTCAATCGCTTTGATGAGCAAATACGTTTTTTTATTGGAAAGAATATCTCCACCTTTCTGTTTTCCAAATTTATGGGTATCTGCAAAAACGTCCAGCAAATCATCTTTAAGCTGAAACCCCAATCCTAAATTAATACCAAATTCATATAGCTGAGCGCATAGTTTTTCATTCGCACCGCCGATTATCCCCCCAAGTTCAATCGAAAATGCCAGTAAAACCGCCGTTTTTAATTTGATCATTTCCAGGTATTCAGGCTCTGAAACAAAATCCATGGTCTCAAAATTCATATCGTACTGCTGACCTTCACAAACTTCGGCAGCACATTTACTAAACTTTGACAGTATTTTTTTGATTTCAGGGTGCTCTGTTTTTAGGAAAAGATCATATGCCCTGACCAGCATGACATCTCCGGAAAGGATAGCAATATTTGCATCCCATTTTTCATGAACGGTTTGTTGGCCTCGACGGATTGGCGCATGATCCATAATGTCATCGTGGAGCAAGGTGAAATTATGAAAAACCTCTATCCCCAGTGCAGGAAATATTGCCTTTTCGATTTGATCATCAAATAGCTGACAGGTCATCAGGGTCAATAATGGCCGCAGCCGTTTTCCCCCCAATGAAAGGATGTATCGGATAGGCTCATACAATTCTGATGGCCGGGAGCCAAAATTGAACGTCGCCAGGTTATCTTCAATTAATTTAATGTATTCTTTCAAGCCAAAAACAGTCTTATCGATCAACAAAGTCAAATAATCGACAATATTAACTCTATTTATTCATGAAAAGCAAGCGATTTATATAGCAAAAAGTTGACGTCCAATTGCTTGTACAATAACATTCAACTAATGAACGCCATTATTGACTATGTATGAAAATGACATCAATGTTTTGAAATTCAGCGCTTTAATGGATAATATAAATATTCCCCGAATTATTCGGTATTGTCGGTGCCAAAGATATGAAAATTGGCAATAAGAGATGATTTAATTCGAAATATCTTGATGAATGGAACATGATTTGAGCGCATAGTCAGCTTAAAAAGTACAGGCATGATGTTGAATTAGGTCAATAAAAAGATTGATAAAGGATTTAGTAAATGTTCACTTAATCCTTTATCAATTCTAAAAACTCCAAGTCCTTCAAACTTATTTTATGCTTAATTGTTGGCAACCAAATTATTAGCAACTAAGGTCACCTCCATTGTGAACTCATCATAAATCATCTTGTCACCAAGATTATCAAAGAAAGATCCTGATTTATATTTTATGTTATATTTTGATCGGTCAATGGTGATCATTGCTGAAGCGGTTGCCTTGGTTCCATCAATACTCACTTCTGCAGGAAACTCAATGGCGTTTGTAATTCCTTTAATGGTCATTTTTCCGGTTACCATATATTTATTGGCCGTTTCATGCTTTACTTTTTTGATCACTAAAGTAGCTTTCGGGTACTTCTCCACACCAAAGAAATCATCTGATTTTAAATGACCTTCTAATTTTTGCTTATATTCTTGATCTTCAATATCGGTGTTGGCAATAGATTTCATATCAATTTCAAAGGCACCGCCACTAAAGTGGTCTTTGTCGAATTCAAGATTGCCTTGAGCAATTCCGATTGTTCCGGTGTGCTCACCTGTTACTTTTTTGCCCAGCCAAACTACCTTGCTTTCTGAGACATTGACACTCCATGTCGCTTTCCTGACTTTTTCTGTAAATGAGCTGATTGCGATGGCAACAACGGATAACGCGATTAATAATACTTGCTTTTTCATGATAATATATAATAATTGGTTAATAATATTTTGGTACTTCAATTAATAGTATGGTTGAGTCCTTATAGGTTTTAATGGATATTTCCTTAGTATCAAAAAAACCGACAGCATCCCGGCTCTGTAGTTTTGTGGTATTTATTTCTACTTCCCCATCAATCAGGAAGGTATATATTCCAGTATTCTTGAATTTGAGTTTATGGCCAACAGAACTTCCAGCCTTTAGTCTGCCCAGCGAAAGTTCAGCATCTTGATTAATCCATAGAGCATTTTCATTTTCCGGGGACACAATGGTTACAAGCTTATTGCCATTGAGGTCTTGTGAGAAATTCTTTTGGCTGTAGCGGGGTTTTATATTTTTGTCTTTAGGCAAAATCCATATTTGCAGAAAGTTTACCTCTTCTTTTTTGGAATAATTATATTCGGAATGTTCAATCCCTGAGCCTGCCGACATGATCTGTATTTCGCCGGATTTAATTTCCTGTTCATTTCCGGTGCTGTCTTTATGAGCTAAAGATCCGCTTAGCGGAATGGAAATAATCTCCATATTGTCATGGGGATGGATCCCGAAACCTTTGCCAGGTTTTACAACATCATCGTTGAGCACGCGAAGCGCCCCAAAATTTATCCTGTCAGGGTTGTAATAACCTGCAAAGCTGAAGGTATGCCTGGATTGTAACCATCCGTGATGTGCAAAACCTCTTGTACTTGCAGCATGGAAAGTTCGGTTTTTTGATTTTACTTTCATTTAGTTCATGGGTTAATGGTGAAGCTCAAAGACATTAAATGTTATGTCGAAGTCTGATCACCTATTTCTCAACTTATCCAGTAAGTGGTTTAAGGTTTTGGCCTCTTTTTCATTTAAGCCCGTCATCTTACTTTCAATTTTATCAACCTCAGGATTGATAAGATTCAGCAATTCCTGGCCAATGTCCGTAATCGTAATCTCCACTTTCCTTCTGTCATCGGGACATTGTACCCTTTTGATGAACCCGGAATTTTCGAGTTTGTCTATCAGCCTGGAAGCATTCGATTCTTTGTCAAGCATTCTTTCCCTTATTAAAATCAAGTTGGAAGGATTAGGGATTTGTCCTTTCAAAATCCTCAATACATTAAATTGTTGCGCGGAAATTTTATAAGATCGAAAAATTTTGGAATGTAGCGCACCAAGCCAGTTGGCCGTATAGTGTAGATTAATAACAAGTTTCTGATACTCGCTTTCAAATCTTGGTTGTTTTATTTCTTCTTCGATGGTCATGAATTATATATATAGATGTATATACAACAAATGTATCTACAATGTTACATAAAAGTTAATTTTTTTTTCCAAGTTGTTACTTTTATCTTGATGTTGTGATTATGAGGATAACAATAGATCAAAGAGCTATCGAGCAGAGCAGACACATAAGCCAGGAGGAAATCCTCAAAGAATTTGAAACCGTAAAAAGGGCGGCGAAGGACCCAGCGAAGTTTCAAATCATTTATGATCGATATTTCACAGTGATATTTAATTATATTTTCAGAAAGATTGATGATGAAGATGTTACGGCCGATTTGACTTCCCAGACCTTTTTAAAGGCCTTGAGAAACCTGAATAAGTACAGATATAGAGGTGTCCCATTTTCGGCATGGTTATATCGAATTGCTTCAAATGAAGTGAACAGGCATTACCGATACGCCAATAAAACACTTGTTTTTAGTTTCGATGAACAAGAGTTTGAGAAATTGATCGAACAAAACCTTGAGAAGGAAAGCGAGTTGGATATTGATCATATTATTCTACAAATGCAAAAGATGAGTGAGACTGATGTAGAAGTACTGGAGTTGAGGTTTTTTGAAAGTAAGAGTTTTGCTGAGGTGGCCTTTATTCTTGATATCACCGAGGCAAATGCAAAGATGAGAACCTACAGGGCCATTGAGAAATTAAGGAAATTGTTAAAAGGAGGGTGAGAATGACCAAATTTGACATACGGTTACGAAGAAAGCAGTTTACGCAAGGCAGGATTGAAAGACATAAAAACTTTCAAAACCTCATGAAAAATTATGATAGATCCAGTAAAAGAAAGACACGTGGAGTGATGGTATTGGTAATTGTATTGATATTAATTATTACGATTTTATTGGCCTTTTTCAATACATCACAACAACCTAAGAAAGCATCACCCAAAGACCAGGTGAGTCATAATGTTGTCAATTTGCAAGGTGAAAATATAAAAATCAACATGGTTTATAAACTATAAATAAGCAGGGGCCCCAATTCTGTAATTATTGTTTAACTAAAAATTAAAATCATGGAACTAAAGAAGAATCCAAAATTGGATTATCGGAAGAAGTCCGGCCTGTTTTTCAACATCGGACTGGTAGTGAGTTTGTCATTGGTTATTTCCGCTTTTGAGTGGAAGTTCACAGATCAGGTTGTTAAAGTGTATAAGCCCGTATCTTCATTTGAGGTAGATGAATTATCACCTCCGATTACGGAAATCAATCCTCCAAAACCAAAGGTGCAAGTTTTTAAATTGATTGAAGTGAAAGATGATGAAATCATTGAAGATCCGAAAATTGAGATCGTTATTGTTACTGGTGAAGATGAAGTGCCAGATATTCCGGAGGTGATATTTGAAGAGGCTACGGAAGAGGCAGAGGAAATCCATATTATCGTGGAATCGATGCCATCATTTAAAGGTGGGATGAGTGAATTTTATAAATTCGTTAGCAAAAATCTGATATATCCCGCACAAGCACGAAGAATGGGTATTGAAGGAAAAGTATATGTGTATTTTGTGGTAGATAATGATGGAAGCCTAAGTGATATTGAAGTGGTGAAAGGTATCGGAGCAGGCTGTGATGAAGAGGTGCTAAGGATAACCAAAATGTGTCCGAATTGGAATCCTGGCAAACAACGGGGCGAACCAGTGAGGGTACGCATGATGATGCCCATCACATTTAGATTAAATTAGGGAAAGGGTTGCGTAATGCAGCCTTTTTCGTTTCTGTCAAGGATTTCGACTTTTTCAATCAAATTCAATCAATGCGTATGTTTTCATGAGATTTAATCAATATATTAATTGAATATGTTTTAAATTCAATTTTTATTTATAAAAATATCTGTTAAGCGTTTTTAGGTTTGAATAGCATACAAATGTCGAATAACAATTCAGTTGCCAAGAGATTTTTTCAGCGTTTAAAAATCGATACTACAAGAGGAATTTTTGCGCTTTTTGTAATAATTTTTATCCTGGTCTCCATATTATTTTTTTATATTCTCGACTATAATCAAATTATAAAAAGTGAAAAAATAATTGAAAGGTCCTTGTTTAAGGAAAAGGTATTGGATTACACAAATCGAATTGAATCTGAAACTCAAATCTCACTTAAAAAATGCCTGATTTTTAATGTCTCAAATACTGAAATTGATCGCTTTCAGACCATATATTCGCTTAAATCCACAAAAAATCTTTATGATGAATATAAAGCATTAACAGCCGACTATTTTAACGACGATCAGGCCGGCGCTTTTCAAAATTTAAATAATTCTTTGACAGAATTTGATCAGTATATAGCCGCATCCATCAATAAGGACGGACAGTTGATGAAAATGTTAAAGGGAGCTTTACAAAGTTCGGATACCATTGCGTGGGAATTCTTATTTGAGGAGACAACAGAAGGAATGGAAGTGTCTGAAGCCAGGGATTTGGAGAATGTAGAAGTCGCTATTATCAATCAGTTATATTTAATTGAGAATCATGTTAATGTGTTGATCAACGCTGAAATTGACGAAATTAAAGCTCAATCGCCAGTAGGGCTTTATGTAGTATTTTCATCAGTTTTCACATTGTTATTGGTGATCCTTGGGTATTTAGTAGCAAAAAATCTAAAATCCTCTGTTGCTGATATAAGTAAAATTTTAGATTACATATCGAAGGGTGAATTGCCTGAAAAGGAGTTTGAAAGTGATGGGGAATTTGGCAGGGTAGAAAAGGCAAGCAATCAATTGGTGAGCTATTTGGATGATGCCAGTCAATTTGCCATAAAAATAGGCGATGGGGATTTTGATTATGAATTTCAATCAAAAAGCAAGGATGATGCGTTAGGAAATTCTTTGCTCGAAATGAGAAACCGGTTGCAGCAAGTAGCCAATGAGGATAAAATAAGAAATTGGACGAATGAAGGCCAGGCAAAATTTGGAGAAATTCTAAGACAACATAGCGAAGATATCGAAGACCTCGGAACGCATGTAATCACAAATCTTGTCGAATACTTAGGTGCCAGCCAGGGAGCGTTGTTTGTATTTAAAGAAGAAGAGTCGGAAAGTTACCTCGAACTTCTTTCATCATATGCCTACAAAAGAAAAAAATTCATTAAGAAAAAAATAGAAATAGGAGAGGGATTAGCAGGGCAGTCATTTGATGAGGGCAAGACGATCTATTTGACTGATATAGAATCCAATCACTATAATATACAAACCGGATTGGGCGAATCGAAACCTTCCAGCATATTAATAGTACCATTAAAAGAAGAAGAAAGAATCGAAGGGATTATAGAAATCGCCTCCTTAAAGGAGCTGGAAAAGCATCATATCGAATTCATCGAGTCTATTGGCAAAAGTATTGCCTCTTCTCTGAGTACAGGAAAGGCGAACCAAACTACTAAGATTCTGCTTGATGAGACCCAGGAAAGAGCTGAACAAATGAAAGCCCAGGAAGAGGAGTTGAGGCAAAATATGGAAGAACTGGCTGCGACACAGGAGCAAATGGAGCGGCGTAATAAGGAAATGGAAGAGATTCAGTTGAAGCTCTCCGAGGAAAAATACTTGTTGAATGCGCTGCTAAACAGCTCTCAGGACCACATTTATTTCAAAGACCAGAATAGTAAATTTATTCGTGTGAGCAATTCCATGATCAAATTATTTGACAAAAAGGAAGAGGACGAGATTCTTGGCAAATCTGATTTTGACTTTGGTTTTGAAGAGCATGCTAAAGTGGCGTTTGAAGACGAGCAAAATATTATCCGAACGGCCAGGCCTTTGGTTGATGCGGTAGAAAAAGAAACATGGGACGATGGTCACAACACCTGGGTATCTACAACTAAAAATCCCTTAAGAGATTCGGAAGGTAATATCGTCGGTACCTTTGGAATTTCACGAGATGTAACCAAAAGCAAATTAGTAGAGCTTGAAATGATTAAACGAAAAGAATGGCTCGAAAGCTTTTTCAAGTTTCATCCATCAGCATTTGTAGTGCTCGACCAGAATGGTAAGGTTAACTATGCAACAGAAAGTATTTTATCAACACTCAATAAAGAGGGAGTTGAAGGTTTGGTGTTTGAAGATGTATTTGCCAATAAGGGTTTTGCAGCCTTACTTACCGATATAGATTTTACCAATACCAAAGACAAGGCAATAGAAATAATTTTGCCATTAAAAGGTGGTTCTAAAGAAAAATTAAATGTAATAGCTATTTCTGGAAGTAAGGAAAACGAAGATGGGAGTCAAAATATATTCTTGATCCAAAAATAAAATTTTAGCATCGACAAATCCTTCCAATCCAGCAGCGGAATTTCATAAAGAAATCATATAGATGAGAGCTTATTTTCTTTTTTTAGTAATCCTTTTCATGTCTTGCTCAGATCAACAACAAGTGGCCGACACCATATTTATCCATGGCAATATCTACACCGTTACGGAAGATGAGCCAATTGTACAGGCTGTAGCAGTTAAAGACGGAAAAATTCTTGCCTTAGGCAAAGATGAAGAGATAATTTCCCTAAAGGGAAAGCAAACGACAACCATCAATTTGAACGGCAAAATAAT
>JAUUZS010000288.1 GCA_030589835.1 Cyclobacteriaceae bacterium | reverse complement strand
GGTAAATGTTTGTAATGGATAAAATACGCCAATATTTTCGGTCGCTGCATACCCAAGCATGCTAATCGATTGACTACCGGAAGTATGAATGAGAATGGCATGATCAGGCAAGACAATTTCCTGTGCGACTTCTTCAATGGCATCATCAGAGATGCAGAGTATAAAAATTTCAGCCTGAGACCTCGAAAAATCCAGGTCTGTATTCAGCTCTGCATGGTATAAGCGGTTTTGTAATTTTTTGGCTTTCTGCTTACTTCTACTGTAAACTTCTATAATTCGATGACCGGCATTTTCCAGCTCAGGAGCCAAATGCCACGCGACATTTCCCGATCCAATGATGGAGATATTATAATAGTCTGCCATAAGCGTCATTCACAGTATATCTTTGCATATTCTTTTTCATCAGTAAATACCTGCTTTCTCAATATTTTCCCCTCTGCATTATAGTATATGATGACATAAAAATCTGCCTCAATAATATATTTCTCCGCAAAATAAACCGGATTTTGTACAGTACCGATATTGATGATGTCGTTAAAGGACGCCCCGACTACCACGCCAGATTTATTGCTCAATATCCCGCTTTGACTGTCTTTTATAATCATTAATATTTTTTCATCCTCATCATCGCGCAGTACGCTATACTCACTTATCCCTTCAAATACGTACGCGTCATTTTTTATATCATAAAGATTCCATTGCTCTTCTTCTTTTACCAAAGCTACCGAATCATTCCAATCCAGTATTTCATCAAATCTATATCCTGTCACCTCCTCATTTTGTCGATTTACCAGACCTAAAGCAGCACCTTGAATGCCGATAAAATAATTGTTACCAAAAGGTTTCAGAGCTTTCTCATATTTTGTGCTCAGAAACACATTTTTTCTATAATTATAAATCCCGAATTTTCCGTTGATCAGCGTACTCACATAAGCATTATCATAATTGCCAATTGCATCGTACTTGATTTTTAAAGCGAGTTTTCCACTGCGGTGAAAAAGTCCCTTTTTCCCGGATTTTTCTATCAGGAGATATTCTTCTCCAAGTGCTTCGATAGAAGTATACTTGCCATCGATGATCTTTCGGCCATAAATATTGAACACTTTATAAATTCCTTTGCTTGTTTTGGTAAGCAGATATTGTGCATACTTCTCTTTATCTTCATCAATCAGTGTAGTGGGTCGAAGCAAGCGTGTTTCGGTAGAATATGAAATATCTAATATATCGTTTTCAAAAATCGCAAATGTGGTATCTGCTTTTATTATAATCCCTATTTGCTCACTCAAAAATCGAACGGAATCATAGGTGAATTCTGTTGGAAATTTCGATTCGAAATTATAAATCCCCCATTTATTCCCGATTTTCAATGCAGCACTCGTTTTATTTATATCTACCTTGTCAAACTCCAGATCGGATAAAGAATAGAAAATCTGGTCATAGATTTTAAACTTGTTATTTTTCTTCACCATCCATCCATCATAAAGCTCATAAAAGCTCTGCTGACCCAATAAAATTTTCTCTTTAAGGTCCAGATCCATTACTGTTTCCATGTCCTCCTTAAACAGCAATAATTGCGAAGCATAAATCAACTCATAATCATCGTAGATAAAATCTAACCCTGGAGCTTTCAGGTCAGCAGCTTTGCTCAGGTTTTCTACATTCTGAACTGCATACAAACCATTTTTCTCTACGAGAACAAACCTTCCCTCAGAGAAAATATCGTCAAATTTCGCAGGAAGGATATCCATGCCCGAAAAACTTTTCAAACCCCATTTTCCGTTGAACTTATATTTTATAAATGCGTTGGCCACCAAGCCAACATCTTCGTAATTGAAGTCGATCATAGGAAATCCAGACTTGTGGTAAACCCCAAAATATCCATCCTTTTTTATCTTTAGCGCTCCACAACCCAAATCTTCAACTGCATCATATTGCCCAACAAATATTTTACCTCCAATTCGCGATACAATCATTTTTTCATCCTCCAGCTCCACTTCCAAATAATCTCCTTGAATCCTCCCACAATAGTATGCTTCCTTAATATTGGTGTAGATAAAATCAATAAGCTTTTCTCCGTTCAATTTCGAAAAGCCATATTTATCCATCTCAAAAATGGGTATCAAAAAACCTATTTCAGATTGCGCAATACTCAACAAGGAATCCTGCTCTTCCAATATGTTGAACTTATTGGTAAATCCTTGCGCCGAAGAATGCTCTTTATACACGTGATACATCAGGTTCTGCGCCAGGCGCCTCATTTTGCTATTTGGAAATTGCTCGATGAAGGTCATATAGCTGTCCAGGTCATTGTCGGCAGTAGAAATATTAAAAATATTTTTTTCAGCATCATCCCGGAAGGGTGTGTCTTCATTATTCCTTAAAAACCGCACGTAACTTTCGAGCCGCTTATCTTGGGTTTTAGCAATATAAAGCAACTCTTCATATTTTATTTTGGCATTTTCGACCTGAACAGCCTCGGAATAGTTGATGATAAAATACTGCAACGCTTCGTAGGTATTTTTTTTAAGTGCGTCATTGTAGGCAATTTCATTTCTGAATGCAATGGCATCCTCCGATTGAACCGCTCCGGCAAACTTTGTCAAAAAGAAATTATAGTCATCAATGGAATGTTTTTCCTTTGCTCTTAGAAATGCCTGTAATTCAACATTCCGTTTTTGCTTTGCTAGAGCTGAATCACTTATCCCTAACTTAACCAGATCTTCGAGGATTTTTTCATCATGCCGTGCATAATTATCAATTGACTCATTAATAAAATAATAGGCAGTATCAATACTATAATCAGGATATTTTGGGGTGAGGAAAAGTAAGGAGTACACATATTTGGCACCAGAATTAATGCTGTCTTTTTCTAAGGATTTCTGCAGCAATTCCTCCAACTTCACGTAATCGCCTTTTTCCAACAGTTTAAATGCCTTTTTGCTTTCGGCCTGTAAAGGTGAGGGCGCCAAAACGAAAAACAACATCACTAAGATTGTAAAAATATATATTTCAAATTTCAATTTAATCTCCACACGCTTCACGTCTTTATAAAAAATTAGTCATACACAAAATTAACAAAAAAGTGCAGCTAGTAAGTTGTCTTTCCTGATGTTTCGAATGATAAGGGTGAAAATTAAGTATTGATGCGTTAAATTAGAAAAATTGCTGAAGAAGATTTTAATTTTATGGGATAAGAAAATGCAACTTATTTTTTCCTTCCAATACAATAATAATAGGATTTGAAAAAGAACTCCTTTTTGTTCAATCCACTCAACTCCCTTTTCATCATTTCAATTAATTCCAGACTATTTTGATGACCTTCGTGTGTTCCTCCAAATTTTTTAGACAGAAATATGGTGAGCGGATTTAATCGAGCATACCAACCCGATGCCAGCTGCATGTCGCCGATAATAATTTCACCCTGATCCTTTACCTGAGCAAGCAGATTATAGTATGCTTTTTTATATTCCGGAATGATTGACAGTCCCAATGTACAGACACCCACATCGGCTTTTTCGTGTAGGGTATCATCATATTTGGTAATATCAGCTTCCACCAACTGGACATTTTCCCATTTGTTTATTCTAATTTTTTCCTTCGCGCTTTTTAACATTTCTGAAGAAAAATCAACCCCGATAATCGATCCTTCCTCTCCTATCTTGTCCAGGATATATGGAAAGTCCAACCCGGTTCCACAACAAAACACCAAAACCCGATCTCCCTTTTTTAGGGATGATTCATCGAACGCTTTCTTCTTCCATGAAGCAAAAAAAGGTGGCATCGAAAAATCATATTTTGCCGCCACCTTGCCGGCATATGTTTGCTTGATATTTTTTGAGTCAAGATTCATTTATCGATTTTTTTATTTAATGACCTCGCATAACTAAAACCATTCGGATATCAGAAAATAATTCAAATGAGATTGATATTACAAATATCACCAATGGAATTATTGTCAATCTTCTTTATGGATTGAATACAGCTCCTTTTTGAATTTTTGAATTTCGTTGTAATCAGTAATATTTAAATATTTAATAAGTCTCAAAAAAGAAACTTTACTATGGTGATGATACTCAATTATAAAATCCTTAATCCTTTGAATTTCTTTTTCATAGAATAATTGAAAATAAATTGTTTTCGTTTCGCCATTTAACAATTTTAGCTTAATCCAATTTCCAACACCATTAGATAAACGCGGATTGAAATCATAACGAGTTGAAAAACCTCTTTTATTGACATAGTCATCACCATAAACTTCTATCTTCTTTAAATCCTCCATTCCATACTTCATTTTGCTGACTACTATTTTATCTTTAGAAAACTCTATATAATCTATTAGTTTTCCATTAATCGGTTTTCTTCTGAATTGATTAATAATCATGACGATTATCCCGATAGCATAAACCGTAAAGGCCATCCATAAAATGGATTGTTCAAATACTTCATTTTCAAAAATTGTTACGGATAAAAAATATAAAAAAAGTAAAAATCCAATTATGGAATGAATGATTAAATTTGGAGTTACCACCATTTTTTCAGATCTCTCAAATATTCTGAATTTGACTGATTCCATTTGTGCAAATTAATATAATTCTTGCTCGGAGTTGCTATTTTATTTCACCTTCTACAACACGACTTTTCACATGTTTATCCAGCCATTGATCCTGCTCCCACAGCAAGTGAAGAATGCTTTCTTTTGCCCGGTAACCATGACTTTACTTTGGCAACATGACCAATCTGACTGTTGCCCCCAACCCTATCAGTGCGTTGAAATACCGGGTGCTCTGCATTGGATAGGTACCAGAATTGTTATCTGCTTCCCCATGAATCAATAGCAATGGAGTTTTCATTTTATCGGCATGCATAAATGGAGACATGGTATAATACACCTCGGGCACTTCCCAATAAGAACGCTCTTCGCTTTGGAATCTAAAAGGAGTTAAGGATCTGTTTAAAAGCTACTGTTTTTCATAGATATTTTTATTATCATAAATGAAATTCATTCAGATTGAATGATTTATAATTTTTCAGATTGTTTTTTGTCAAATCTTTTCCAAACTTGAACTTAAATACAAAAACCATTAAAATTATGACAAGACTTCTCGTTTTTATTGGCATCCCACTATTTTTTGTCGGTTGCCAAAACAATCAGAAAAAAACTGAATCCATTTCCGAAAAAGAAGCTGTGGCAACTACAACTGAGAATCTGCTAAGTTCCGAAGAAAAAAAATGCCGCTTGGCAACTTTTATTTGATGGAAAATCCAAAAACGGTTGGCATGTGTACAACGCAAAAAATGAGGGCACAGCATGGGAAGTCAATGATGGCGTCTTGCATTTAAATCCAAAAGAAATTATGGTAACCCCAGTTCCAGGAGCTGGCGATCTGACTCAGGCAGTTGGCGGAGGCGATCTGGCCACCGACCAGGAATATGATAATTTTCACCTCAAGCTGGAATGGAAAGTGGGCTCTCCAAGCAACAGCGGGGTCATGATGTTTGTGCAAGAAGTCCCGGAACATGACTATCCCTGGCAAACCGGACCGGAGGTTCAAATTATGGAACAACGGGAATGTAGCGATGAGAAAAATTGTGTTGGTGACTTGTACAGCTTGGTTGCAGGCCCAAGGGATCTTGAAATTTCAAAAGATTGGAACCAATTGGGAATTATTTCGAACAATAATTCCCTGGAGGTAAAGATGAATGGAAGATCATTATACACCACCACCATGTGGGACGAGCAATGGAAAACAACCATTGCCAACACAAAATTTACGTATTGGCCTGATTTCGGAACCTATAAAAAGGTAAAATTGTACTTCAGGATCATGGACATGCGGTCTGGTATCGAAATATAAAAATAATGCGGCTATAAGGTTAATTTTAAAAAATGGTTTCCCGTAATAAATAAACCTCGAAATGAGATTTTTTATTCTTTTTACATTATCT
>JAUUZS010000296.1 GCA_030589835.1 Cyclobacteriaceae bacterium | reverse complement strand
GCGCATATTTAAGGCGGATTATATACCATATGGCTCAATGGCGAAATAGGAATCGGATACAGCAATCGAAAAAGCTCCTGTCGGTCTGCAATTGCATCCAGCCAGAGTGATGGAAATAAAATTTAGAATTATTAAGTTTGCTGAGCTTTAATTGGGATTATGGATTTCTGTGAAGAATTCTTTTTCTGAGCATTTAAATTACCTGCCTATAGACAAAAATCAGAACTTCATTCTTGGCTGAGGCGTTGCATCCAGTCCCACAAAATCTTTGGCTAAATATTTATAATGTCCGGCAATGGCGATCATTCCAGCATTATCAGTACAATACTCAAAGTCAGGAATGTAGGTGTTCCATCTATGTTTTTCGCCTTCGGCAGCAATTCGGGATCGAAGCTCGCTATTTGCGGATACGCCCCCGGAAATGGCTACATGATTAATTTTATGCTTTTTTGCTGCTTTTCTCAACTTTGTCATTAGCATGTCAATTAATTTACGTTGCACAGATGCGCAAATATCATGAATGTTCTCTTCAATGAATTTCGGATTTTCTTTAATATTATCTCTCAAGAAATACAAAATAGCAGTTTTTATTCCACTAAAGGAATAGTTGAATCCCTGGGTTTTGGTATCCGGAAATTGAAAAGCATCGGCATTGCCGGATTGAGCGTATTGATCAATAAAAGGCCCGCCAGGGTAAGGTAGGCCGAGCAACTTTGCAGTTTTGTCGAAAGCTTCTCCCACAGCATCATCGAGTGTCTCGCCCAAAATTTCCATATTCTTATGATCTTTTACCAGCACGATCTGGGTGTGACCACCACTTACTGTCAAACATAAAAACGGAAATACGGGTTTTGGATCATCGATAAAATGGGCTAAAATATGCGCTTGCATGTGATTTACGCCAATAAGGGGGATGTCAAGGGCCAAAGCAAAAGACTTTGCAAAAGAAGCACCGACCAATAATGCCCCCAATAAACCCGGCCCTTGCGTAAAAGCTACTGCATTCAGTGAGGTTTTTTTTATATTTGCATGAGTAAGAGCTTGATCGATGATGGGAATTATATTTTGTTGATGTGCGCGGGAGGCCAATTCAGGGACAACCCCGCCAAATTCCTCATGAACAGATTGGGTAGCTATAAAATTATCGAGTACTTTTCCGTTATGTATTACAGAGGCGGAAGTTTCATCACATGAAGATTCAATTGCTAAAATATTAATATCCATAAGGAGTTGAGTACAAAAATTACAAAGGCGCAAGGTATAAAAAAACGGCTTCTGAGCATAGGTCTTAAAATTACTTTGTTCTTTATTGCTTTATTTTTTATCACATTTATCGTTATTAGTATTCCTGCGGTTCAAACAAAATTGATAAACCGAATTTCTGAAACTGCATTTAGCAAAATAAACCACAAGCTGAAACTGGAGTATATAAATGTCCGGTGGTTTGATACGGTATTGATAAAAGGATTGTTGGTGTATGATACCCAAAGCAAAACAATGATCAAGGCTGATCGGGTAATTCTTGATTTTAAGCTTGCGGAATTAATAACTCAAAACAGCATTAATTTTGATAAGGTCATTTTGCAGAGTGCTTCTGTCGAGATGCTTAAAAATGCACCTGATGGTCAATTCAATATTAATTATTTTATTGATGAAATCAAGAATAACCTCTTGAAGAAACAACCAGGCCAAAAAGCCAAAACCTTTAATACCGATAAAATTATTCTTACAAACAGCAGGTTTAAAATCTATAGAGATGATAAGGATCCGATAACACACCGTTTTGATCAATATCATTTTACCCTTCAAAATATTGAAGCCAATCTATTGAATTTTGTATTGAACCAAGGGGATATCGACTTTGATCTTTCTGATTTCCAATGCGTGGATTCTGCCACTGGACTGGATGTGAAAAAGCTAAAGACCATTTTTTCCTACACCAAGAAATCCATGGTATTCAAGAACATGGATATGAAAGCCGGGAGATCTACTATTTCACAATCTATGGTATTAAATTATTTGCAACCTTCATCAATTAAAGAATTTATTGATAGCGTTAACATCACGGCCGATGTCAAAAAATCCATTATCCACTCAAAAGATCTAGCACATTTTGCACCAGCGCTCAAAAAATTTAATGAGTATTATCGGTTAAAAGGTTTTTTTGAGGGGCCGGTAAAAAGATTTAACGTAAAAAACCTTTCGCTTCAGTTTGGTACCAGTAGTGAACTTAATGGGTACCTCGGGATGTATGGGTTGCCCAATTTTGAAGAGACATTTATAAATATTAAAATTAATAGCTCAAAGATTTACCCCCATGACCTTGCTTCATATATCAACGAGGATTCGCTTGAAAGCATAAAGAAATTCGGCCTTGTAAAACTTGAAGGAAGATTGTCCGGTTTCCCTGGCGATTTTGTGACCAAGGCACGTTTCATGACAAATATTGGAGAAATAGAAACCGATATAAATTTAAAAATCAAGCAGGCTGAACAGGGAAAAACCACCTATTCAGGGAAGCTGTCCACAACAAATTTTGATCTGGGAATTTTTCTTGGAGATACGGCTTTTTATCAATACGTCGATCTTATCGGAAGTATAAATGGAAGTGGTTTTTCGCGCGAAGATGCTGAAATTGACCTTGTGTCAACAATTTCCAGGATTGGCATAAAAGGGTATGATTATCAGGATATCACTACCGACGCACTGATGTCGGAGCAGTTTTTTCATGGGAGTTTAAAAATTAACGACCCAAATTTGCATTTTAATGGTATAGCGAGTATTGACCTGAACAGAGAAAATGAACTCATACAGATAAAGGCAGAACTTGGCAAGGCAAATCTGGGCGAGCTCAAACTTACCGATAAGCCGGCATTCCTTAAATCGACCTTAAATTTGGATATGAGGGGATTGGTCCTTGACGAAATCCTGGGCGATATTTTTCTCGACAGTACGTATTTCAAATATGGGGAAAAAGAAATCACAATTGATCGCTTAAGGCTAATTTCCGAAAGAGACTCTTTGAGCCGATCGCTAAAAGTTCAAAGCCCGATTGCTGATTTGCACGTTTTTGGTGACTTTAATTATACTGCTTTTTTCAGGGACTTGGTTAATGTGTATGAGGAGTATAAGCTCATTCTCCAAAATGATAGTGAAGACATAAAGGCATACTACAGTGCCCAAACAGCAGATTATTCTGATTATTATTATTTGGATTACGATATCGACCTGAAAAATATTAACGCCCTCATCAACCTCTTTAATCCGGATTTTTTTCTTTCTGACAACACAAAAATTGCTGGCGGGTTTACCGGCGGGTCAACTAAATTGATTGAGGTAAGCAGCCAGATTGATTCATTGACTATAAATAAATTTTCTTTCGGACAGAATAATATTGTGTTCAACACACAAAAAAGCAGCGATACAACACTTGTATATGCCCAATATCACATCACATCAAAAAATCAGAGGATCAACGGCAAACAAAGAAGTGAAAACCTGATTTGTGAAATAGATTGGAATGGCAATGAAATAGATTTTCTTTTCAATGTGGATCAGTCAAACTCTACTTCCTATGCTAAAACATCCGGCAAAATTGAATTCTTTCCCGACATAACCCAAGTGCATTTAAACCCATCAGAGCTAAATATCATTGATAAAAAATGGAAATTTAGTAATGAAAATTTAATGATTTTCAAAGAGAAAAATTACGACATCAGAAACCTGAGTATTTATCATGAAGGTCAAAAAATAGCACTTAACGGTAAAATTTCTGAAGACCTGGAAGATATACTGTATATCTCCATCATTGATTTTGATACCAAAAATCTGAATCCTTTGATAACGAAAAGAATTGATGGGGTTTTTAAAGGCTTTATTGAAGTGAAAAATTTCTTTAATCAGAGGGAAATCAATAGCAGGATAAATATTAAGGACTTTACCATCAATGAGTTTCTGGTAGGCAATATCATAGCGAATTCTAAACTCGATGATAGCAAAAATCATTTTGATGTGAACCTGAGCGTACACAGAAATGATGTGCAAACCATGATGGTAAATGGATTTATTAATCCTTCAGGGGACCTTGAGCAATTCAATCTGAATGCGAGTTTAAATAACACAAACCTGAATTTGATCGAGCCGTTTTTTGAAGATTTTATTTCTGATGTAAAAGGAAAATTGGATGGAAATATATTATTAACCGGGACATTTGACAAGCCCATAATATATGGTACAGGAAATACCAGCAATGGCGAATTTACACTGGATTACCTCAACACACACTATCATTTGGATGGGGACGTGGTATTTGACAGTGATTATATCGACTTCAATAATTTTATTCTTACCGACAACTATGATAATAAAGGGACACTTGATGGTCGTATCACACATAATGGCTTTAAAGAGCTAGGCTATAATTTTTATGGTAGTGTAGAGAAATTTCTCGTCCTCAATACCACCTCAAAAGACAATGACTTGTACTATGGCACTGCCTTTGCAACAGGGGATTTGAGGATTTTCGGAAAGGAGAAAGTCTTCAATATTTCTGCTAATGCAACTTCTGATAAGGGGACAAAATTCTTTATCCCTCTGGAAGGAAATGAAGAAGTGGTAAAGGAGGAATTTATCAATATAATTTCTGTTAACGATACCGCAAGTCTGAACATACGTGAAACAGGAAAAAAAATGAACCTGTCGGGAATCAACCTGAATCTCGAATTGGACATCACTCCTGATGCCTATTGTGAAATAATTTTTGATTTGACAGCGGGTGACATCATTAGAGGAAGAGGGAATGGCAAGATAAATCTCCAAATAGATACCAAAGGCGATTTTAATATGTTTGGAGATTATGAGATCACCGAGGGGGGATACAATTTTACATTATATAATATTATAAATAAAGAATTTGAAGTTGAACCAAATAGTAAGATTTCATGGATTGGCGATCCTTATGAAGCAATTTTGGATATCCAGGCAAATTATAAGCAGCTGACATCGCTTACCTCAATACTAAAAGTTACGGAAGAAGATATCCGGATAAATCCTGAATTGAACAGAAAGTACCCTGCCAAGGTGCTGCTCGATATCAAAGGGAACCTGATGTATCCTGAAATCGAATTTGGTATTGATGTAGAAGACTACCCTAAAAATGCAACATACAACAATGTATCTTTTGAAACTACCATGACAGCCTTTAAGAATAAATTGGCAACGGATGAGCAAGAATTAAAAAGGCAGGTTTTCAGCCTGATTATTCTCAAAAAATTTATTGAGGAAAATGCGTTTAATGTGGGCGGGTCAGTAGAAAGAAGCGTAAGTGAATTTATTTCGAATCAAATAAGTTATTGGGTTACTCAATTTGATGAAAACCTCGTGATTGATGTGGATCTGGGATCTTTGGACGAAGAGGCGTTTAATACCTTCCAGTTGCGAATGTCATACTCGTTTTTGGATGGAAGACTTCGGGTAACCCGGGATGGAGGCTTTACAGACCAGACAACCGGCGCCAATGTAGCGAGTATTTTGGGCGACTGGTCGGTAGAATATCTTTTATCCCCGGATGGTAAACTGCGAGCTAAAATCTATAACAAAACAAATTATACTTCATTAGAGTCAAATCTTAATTCCACCACCTCCATGACTACAGGGTTTAGTTTGATGCACATGCAAAGCTTTGACGAAATAAAAAATATGTTCAAAAAGTCGCGAGATAAAAACAGACCATCGAAAAATGCTCAACAACAAGAAGTGCCAAAGGGCGACGGCATCTCTCATAGGTCAGATTCCACATTCCAATTCTGATTTCTTAGAAAATCATAAGGAAATACTTAATTTTGGCAATCATGCTAAAAAT
>JAUUZS010000516.1 GCA_030589835.1 Cyclobacteriaceae bacterium | reverse complement strand
GGCAATTTGCTCCTTTCTGATCCCTTCATATGTTTCTCTCAGCTCATTCATTTTTTCTGTATCAGAATTTGTCGATGCCACCCGATATTCTTCATTTAGCTGATTCGATTTTTCCTCTATAGGCTCTAGGTGTTTTTTAAACGCCATCAGATCATCATGAGTTTCTGATCCCTTTACTTCTGCTTTATCGAGACTATCCACATGTACTTTTACCGAAATCGACCCATTTTCCCCAAACAGATTCACCATCTTTCGAGTGTCTCCTATTTGTAGGTACATCATTTCTGGCAAAACCAATTGACCATTAAAGCTCACTTTCGAGGCCACTATACTTGCTGTGTCCATGGGTTCCAATTTTCCATCTTTTACTAATTTAAGGTAAATCGGTGTCGCATCTTCAACACCAATAATTTCTGCATTTATTGTAAAAGAATTTTCATCTTTCGATGAATCGCACGCAAAAAAAAGTATAGCAATTGCGAAGGTGAAAAGGGATAATTTTCTCATTTTCTAATAAATTGTTATTGATTTCAGTTAATAATTAAAACACAAAAATAATCATTCTGAGCTGATAAATTCAAAATATTCAAATATAAACATGTAAATGGTTGAATATCAGAATATTAAAATGGGTACGGACAATTCCTTGTATCTAAACTATAATAAACCATAAATCGATTAGTCAATAAGATTAAGACAAACTTTCAGTCTAAGGATTTTCTTTACCGATTGGTCAATTTGATTTTTAAAAACGATGTCGCTACTATATTTATGGTATATATCCTCAAGGAGTTTGCTTTCGTCAGGCTCCATCAATATCATATCACACCCTGCCTCAACAGCCCTGAATGAAGCGTTTTTTATCGTTTGCAACGCTCCCATATTCATGGCATCCGTAATGACAATTCCCTTAAAGCCCAATTCTTTTTTCAACAAATCACTTACAATTGCTTTTGAGCAACTCGATGGCAAGCCTTGGGTTTCATATCTTTCATTGTTCACTACTGCGATATGGCCGACCATAATACTAATTACTCCATTATCAATTATGGATTTATAATTATTTACCTCCTTCATTTCTCCATCAATAGTCACCAAATTATGATGTGTATCGCCACTCACCAATCCATGGCCAGGAAAATGCTTTGCTGTTGCCGCAACTCCTTTTTCCTGAGAGGTTTTGATAAACGCATTTGATAGCTGCACTACCGATGTACTATCATTTCCAAATGTACGGTTCGTAATGGCTTCATTATTAGGGCTCATATCCACCACTGGAGCATAATTATGATGGATTCCGATGGATAATAATTCTTCAGAAATAATTGTTGTCACTGAATCGCAAATCTCTACAGTTTGGAGCTGTACCGTTTTTGGAACGATCTGGGTACCTTTAATTTTTCTATTGATAAGACTTGGCTCAGCATCAGAGCTAAAAATCAGGGGTAACGATCCATATTGAGAAGCCAGGCTATCGAATCGAGAAACAAGCCTTTTTACCTGGTCCTTTTCACCACTTAACATTAAAATCCCACCGACTACTTTATTTTTGATCAGCCGATCAACTGTAGGGGTTGGCTTGCCATTTGTGCCTGCGGCAACCACGATCATTTGAGCGATTTTTTCTCTTGGTTCAAGCTCATTCAAAATTTGATCGACTTTTTTATCAAGAGATTCATTTTGTGAATAAAAGTCATGTAACGAATAGGTTTCCATTAAATCATCATTTTGTTCTGAAGAAAAATTACAGCTTAAAAAAAACAAGGATATACCTATGAGAATTTTTAAGCCCCTATTTAGTTTGTAAAACATAAAATCCAAATTCAAAAAAAATTAATAAGCCTAATGCCTTTTGAAATATATGGTGTCGTTATGGGTCAATGATTATTTTGCCGAAGATTTTCCAAACAAATTTACTAATTTTTCAAGCTTTGTCCACCATTGGTCTTTTGGCCTGAAATACCGCATGTCCATCACCTTTGCCAGGTCTTCAAGGTTTCTGTAATCTATTTGTCCCCCATGCAAACCGATACTCACTACATCGTGCTTTCCTTCTCCAGCTTTTTTAATCATGAAATCAATACTTTTTGCGGCTAGTTTTGTGGCAATTGCGCGATCATAAGGGCTCGGATTTCCTCCTTGTTGTACATGGCCAAGGATGGATTGCCTCACATCAAATACCTCACCTCCATCCTCTTCATACAATGCGCTGATAAATGGTGTAGTATATATTTTATTTGCATATTCGCTTTTCATCACCAGGCCCATTCGTTTACCTTCATTAAATGCATTTTTAAACATATTCACATCATCTTGAAGATCCTGTAAAGTAATTCCATTTTCATGTAAATACACTTTTTCTGCACCAGTGGCCAGGCCACTCATGGTAGCAAGATAGCCACAATACCGTCCCATAACTTCCACGACAAACACGCGTTTATTAGCCACGGCAGATTCTTTTATTTTATCTACAGATTCAATAATACTGTTTAGGGCAGTATCAGCTCCTACGCTAAAATCCGTGCCTGGCAAATTATTATTAATGGTTGCCGGAAGACATACAATAGGCATGTCAAACGCCGGGAATTCACTTCTTTTTTCGATAAAGTTATATGCTGCCTGATAGCCTGTGATCCCTCCAATGATCAACATAGCATGGATATTGTTCGATTCAAGGTTTCTGGCAATATGATAAAAATCCCTGTTTTCTGGCAACTTCCGGTTTGTGCCTAGTTCAGACCCTCCAAGAGCGGTCCATTCCTCCACATCCATCCATCCCAAAGGTTCGATGTCATTGTCTATCAGCCCTTTAAAGGCATTATGGACTCCAAATACACGATGGCCTTTGTCCATTCCCAGCCTGACGGCTGTCCGAACGGCGATGTTCATGCCCGGAGCAAGGGTGCCGGCATTCATCACCAGGATATTTAGTGGTTCGTCACTTTCTACTTTGGAGCTCGGTGTTGCCCGGCTTAGGGTATTGAATATATCCAATGATTCTCTAAAGCCCCCTCCGCGTAATTCAATGGCCTGATCAAATTCTTTATTCGAAATTTTATCAACTATAGATTGCGTTTTCTGAATGCTTTCCATAAGCGGAATGGCTTTCACACGGTTTTTTTGCAGCCCTATGATCCTGGATTCCTTTTCCTCTTTGGCCTCTACCAAATGCTGCACAGCCGCATAGCCCACCACCGTACTCATATAACGGTCAAATGCTGTGGGAGCCCCTCCCCGCTGAACATGGCCAAGTATGGTTAGCCTCGCATCTTCATCGATTCTCTTTTTCAATTCATCTACTACATGAAAGCTCCTTATTGGTTTTCCGAGTTTGTCCTTAGCTCCTTCGGCTACAATAATCAGGCTTTTCTTCTTTCCGCCTTTTTTATTTTCAGAAATTTTATCGCAAATTTCCTGTGCCCAGTCATCAACTTCCGGGGGCATTTCCGGAATAAGCACACAGTCTGCCCCGGACGACAAGGCACTC
>JAUUZS010000017.1 GCA_030589835.1 Cyclobacteriaceae bacterium | reverse complement strand
GGATACCGACTTAAAAACTGCTGTGGGTCCTAAAATATCTGATCCTGATGTTGGTGAGCAGCCTTCTGCAAGCGGAGTTCCAGCCTTTCTTCCATCGGGTGTGGCAGGAACTACTGAACCGGAAGGCACATTAGCAGAAATGCTTGATGTCCCGGGATAATACTTACAGCCAATCGGACCCTTGCCAAATCTGGTTGTATGATGATTTTCCAACTCATCGATGTAATCCATATATGCCCTGATGAGCAATTGATCTACTTCGTCATCATCGTTTCCAAATTTGGGAGCAAAATTAAGTAGTATCTGGCGTATCTTCTCTCCTCCTTCTTCTTCAAAATTGCTTTGCAGATGCCTCATTAATTCTTCTTTAGAAATCCTCGCTTCATCAAATACCAGCTTCTTAATCGCCGCCAAAGAATTTCCCAGGTTGGCTATGCCTACCTGCAAACCGGATACGAAATCATATTTTGACCCACCTTCTTTGATGGTCTTACCCTCTGCTATACAATTATCAACAAAGGCAGAGCACAAGATATCCTGAGCGTTTTCTTCCAGCGCGGTATCGATAGCCGTATCAATTTCTACGGTTGCTTTGGTATATTCAACTACCTGATGCTTCCATGCCAGCATCAATTCCTCAAAATTGTTGAATTCTGTAAATTGACCATCTCCTTTAAAAAATGTTTTCCCGGACATCGTATCTTTTCCATCATTCATGGCAGCAAGTAATACCCGCATAAAATTCAGAAAACTCATGCCTGTACAGCGGTATCCCCACTTGCCCGGTACGGCGATCTCTATACAGCCAATGGCCGAATAATTGTAGGCGTCTTCTTCTTCAACTCCCAGCTCTATCAGTGAAGGGATTACAATTTCATCATTATTGAATGCGGGCATGCCAAATCCTTTTTCAATCACGTTGATACACTCCTGCAAAAAATGATCGCTGATATTTTTATGAAATCGTACAGACAAGTTAGGTTGTGTGAGTTGCATATTGCCTACGGATTGTAGAATGAGATAGCTAAGATCGTTAACGGCGTCACTGCCGTCTGTCTTCTGCCCTCCAATAGTTACGTTTTGATATAGCGGACTTCCAGCCGAGTACCTCGTGTGTGACCAGGATCGGATTTTATTGATAGAAAGCAATTTGATCCATGTATTTTCGAGAAGCTCCACAGCAAACTCCGAACTGATTTTTCCCAACAGCATATCCTCTCGGTAGAATCTGAATAAATATTGATCCATTCTTCCCAAAGATACCGAATGGCCGTTGCTTTCGATTTGCAGCACCAGTTGCACAAAATACACAAGCTGCAAGGCCTGATAAAATCCTGTCGGCGCGTATTGGGATATCTGATCGCAATTGGAGGCAATGGTCAATAATTCATTTTTCCTTTCGGATTCTGATGTCGATTTGCTCTTTTCCAATGCTAATTTTGCAAAGCGTTGGATAAAGGATTTTAATGCCAAAAGACCAAGCTCCAGGGATTTATAAAACTGCTCCTTCTTTAAGTTTTTATGGTCAGATAGGGTTAAAAGTTTGCGCTGTTCTTTGATCTCCTTTAAATATCCATCGAGCCCAATGTGCAATATTTTATCAAAATTAACGGCGATATGTGCATCTCCGGAGGTGAGGTTTCCCTCAGCTCGTATGATCCCGGCTTCATGAATCTCCTTTACAGAATCTGACATGAGTGCATAGCCTTTTTCGATCAGGGTCTTCCCTTCCCACCAATTACAGATTTCCTTCAGGTCTTCTTTATGCTGATCGGTAAGAAAAAATGCATCCCCCGGACGTTTATCAAACTCATCCAATTCCTTTTGGATCCATGCAACGGCATATTCAGGAAAGATTGGAGCAGCCCTAAGTTGTGAGGAATGGTTGCCCACAATAAGCTCCCCTTCATCGATGAAAATACTCATCTCGTTCAGGGCTTTTTCCAGTGCCAGGGCTCTTTTCACAATCACCGGTTTGCTTTCGTGCTGTCGGTATGCTTCTGTATATATCTTCGCCCGTTCCGTACACACGGATGGCTTTACAGAGCGCACCTTTTCCTTCAATTTTGCAATGCGCTCACTTACTTTATACGTTTTCTGATCTAGTACCATATTATCCCCCTATTTTAAAATCTAAGCCTTTTGACTTAGTGTAATTTGTAATATTTTCTATTTCCTCAGACAGTAGCTGAGTATTGGTTGCATAGGTATAATCCAAACCCATCAAACTATATTTGCCTTCACCAAAGGCGTGGTAAGGCATAAAATGAAGTTCATTCACCGATTGCAGCGTAGCAGCAAAATCAATGATACGCTTCATTTCTGGCAACGTATGATTGAATCCCGGTATCACCGGAATCCGAACAATAACATTTGCATTTAAGGCATCCAATTTGTGTAGGTTGTCCATCACCAAGTCTACACTGCCACCGGTATATTTTTTGAATTTTTTAATATCCACATGCTTTAAATCCGCCAGCCAACAATCTATTAGATTCACATATGGCTCAATACGGTCCCAGGGCATATGCAGCGAAGTCTCTACCGCTATATCAATGCCTTTTGCTTTTAGCTCTTTGACCAGGTCAAGTAAGTACCCGTTTTGCGCAAAAGGCTCGCCACCGGTCAGGGTAACTCCGCCATTGCTGTGTGTATAAAAGGGCAAGTCCTTTTTAATGGCTTCCAGAATCTGCTCAACCGTTTTCGCTTCACCGGCGACAGAAAGGGCTTTGGCCGGACAAATAGCTCTCAATTTTTCAACATCAGTAATCGCATTATGATCGATGATCAATTTTTCCCGATCATATTGCAATTCCCCATTTGATGCCTTTACGCATTCCTGAAAACCCTGGCACAATCGCTGATCATACAATAAATTTGGTTTGCTAGATCTACTCTCTGGATTACTGCACCAAGGACATTTCAAGGGACACCCTTTAAAAAACACATTGGTTCGTATGCCCTCACCATCATGGGTAGAAAACCGCTGTATGTTAAAAATATTAAGCATTAAAAAATTAAAAGTTTACTTTCATTCGAAAGTTAATGAAATTTCATATGAAACAACAAGATATTTGATATTTTTTTTATAGCAACGCTTATTTAGAGTCTGTCCATAAAGTGCTTGATTTTTGAAAGGTTTAGATTTTTGATGGATTTTTGGTAAGCTCAATGCAGCAAATTCCTGGGTATTAGGCAAGTTGAGCTTAGCAAAAAGGCGCAAAAAGATAAATCGTTCAATTCGATGACTTTATGGACAGACTCTATTTACGCAAATACGGTTATTGACAAGTGCTAACAATATGGAAGACCGTACATAGCATCCTACCAAATAATGTAATGCGTGCTTATTTGATTTCTTTCTTTAATTTTTTAGGGTCGATTCGAGTATCAAATATGGTAGCAACCTTTATATGCTTTCGGTCGAATCGATAATAAATGGAAGTTTGCTTTGTGATAACAAGTCTATGTAATCTTTTAACTAGTCCAGTCTTTTGTCCAATTTCTGGGAAGGTTTTTAATTGAATTATTGTTTGATCAATTTTATCTAAAAAATTATCCTTAACAGTTAAAGACCACTCGGATTCTAAGTATTTCAGAAGTTTATCAAGTTTTCTTGCAGCTCTTTTTGAAAGAATTATTTCTCTCATTTTTTGTGTTGCTTTATGAAATCATCATAATTGACTGTTTCTCCCTTTTCTATCTCGTCTAAACCGTCAAGTATTTCGTTTTGTTGTTCTTGAGACAATGTAGTCCAAAAATCCCCTGATGATTCTTTTTTAAAAAGTCTTTTAATTGATTCTAGTATGGTTGGATTTTCTGTTTCAAGAATCAGTCGCATTATTTCTAATTTCTCAGTCTGAATATTCATGATAAGCCTATTTTTCCAAAGATACTAATTTAAACGATTTGATAATACCAGGAGTTATTTTCTGGCATGCTTTACAACGGCCCGGTTAGGTGCCGTGCAATTAAATTCTTACTAGTGACAATATAGCAATTTTGCGAAGAATCTAAATCTCCTTAGTTCGTGTCCCCATGAACCAAGGAGGAGGGAAGTAAGGAAATGAGTCAGGAATATATTTAATACGAAAATGAAGTTGACCTTATTAGGGTTGCAATCCATTTTATGATCCTTATATGCCTGGTGAACAGATACCCTAGATGTTTGGGCATTACAAATGCCAGGACAATATAAAAGTCGCAATGGAATTGCGATCAGGCCGGGGTTAATTTATTGCAGAGATTATTTTGGATATTTTTCCCCTTAAAACTGGTACATCATTCTTGATAATTTCCCAAACTAAGTTTGCGTCAATTCCAAAATATTCATGTACAAAAACATTCCTCATTCCAATAATTTGAGACCACTCAATCTCTGAAAATTTGGCTTTAATTTCATCCGAGATTTGATTGCTCGCTTCTCCAATGATTTCCATTTGTTTTATACATGCAAATCTCATCATTGAATTATTTATAAAATCTTCAAAATTACACTTTACGAGATATGATTCAATTTCATCTATTGCGTCAAGAATATGTTGTAGTCTGACCTTGTCCCCCAGTTCACCTCGCATAGATTAGAATTTTTTCATTGTCAATATATGGTTTTATGTATTTTGATAACCCATTAGAGGATACTAAGTCAACTTTTTTGTTTAGAAGATTTTCCAAATCTATTTTCATTTGGATGAACTGAAGACCAATTCTTTGTGAATAATCCAGGTCAACCAGAATGTCAATATCACTGTGTAAATCAGCTTCATCTCTTACGTATGACCCAAAGAGATAAGCTTTCAAAACTGGTCTTGTTCTAAAGTAGTTCCTGATAACCTCTATATTACTCTTTGCTAAATTCATATTACAAATATACAATAAAATGAAATCAAGTTTTTTAACGTACATCTATCACCATGGTTTCCGTCCCCAGTATTCAATTTACTACCTCCTCCCCGGTTCGTAAGGACACGATGGGGGCAGAGGAGGGATCATAATAACTCATACTATCTATCCCAACTTCCCAATTTTCAGTGGATCCTGATTGAGCATAACGGTAAGGATTTCATACATTTCAGGATGCCATTGCTTGAATTCCTTTGATTTCTCAAAGAAATTTTCGACTGCTACGGCAAAAAACTCATGACTATTTGTGGCCGCATAGTCCCTGAAAAATTCAGATTTGGCATCATCCATTTTGTTTATTTCCTGATAACACAAATCCGTCCAGGTCATCAGGACATCGTCATCCAGAAATCCATATTCTTCGTTGTGAATTGCATTTTCAAGCCGAAGTGCATGCGCCATTTCATGTAGCCCCAGGTTGCGTCCGTCTTTGTTGTCCACATATCCTTCTACAAAATTTTTCCATGAAAGTACAATTATCCCTCCTGTGCTTACCTCCCCCTGATGGTAGCGCTGTGATATTTTAGAGTAATAATCGTCGGGATATATTAATATGCGTTTGAAATGCGCAAAATAAATTTTTGGCAACCCATTCATCAGCTGGATGGCAGAGGCGGCGATAAGGGCCTTCATTTCATCTGTCACCTGATCCATGTTTCTGGGAATAAATTTTTTCAGCGTTATAAATTTCTGAACTCTTTTTTCAAATAGCTTTTTGTCAAATGGATGCAATCGCTGATAGTATTTGAAATACTTTTGAAGTGGTTCCTTGTATGATTGCTTTATCCTGGTAAAAGCAAAGGATTCTTTCCTGTTAAAATCATTTAAATACTTCAGGTAGCGGTATAAAATATAAAGACCAATCAATAGGGCTGGCCCAACAAAAAGTACGACGAATGCCACAAATCCGGTTGGTTCACTTTCGGGTTGTGTCTGATAAAAAAGTAACACACTAATCAATAAAACAATCATATTGTAAAAGTATAATTAATTTTCAGTATAGGGCGTTCCGTATATCGCACACAATACACCATTGAAATGGCATAAGATTTTATTATGATCAGAAGGTCACCAAACATCCGCCAGGTCACCAATGTCTTAAAGTATAGCCGAATAGCATCTGGCTTTAAAAAGGTTACAATTCGTTGAAAATATTCTTAACTGCTACCTCTTTTTCAATAATGCCTTTTAGTTCCGAAATTTTCACACGTTCCTGCTCAGTAGTATCGCGATGGCGGATGGTCACCGTTTCATCCTCTTTAGTTTGATGATCAATGGCAATACAAAACGGCGTACCAATCAAATCCTGCCGGGTGTATCGTTTTCCTATGGATTGTGCATCTTCGTAAATCATATTAAAATCATACTTCAGATCATCGAATATCTTTCTGCCAATTTCAGGAAGGCCATCTTTTTTTACCAATGGCAGGATGGCTGCTTTTACCGGAGCCAGGGCAGGATGGAATTTGAGGTAGGTACGTTTCTTTTCATTTTCCCCTTCTCCCACTATCACCTGCTTGTATCCATTGCACAAGAGCATAAAGAATAGCCGGTCAGCTCCTGCAGAAGTTTCAATTACGTAAGGCACATAATTTTTATTGATGGTCGGATCGAAATACTGCATTTTCTTTCTCGACAATTTTTGGTGACTCGCCAAATCAAAATCTGTTCTGGAATGAATGCCTTCAATTTCTTTGAAACCAAAAGGAAATTTGAACTCAATATCAACTGCAGCATTGGCGTAATGGGCCAATTTATCGTGATCGTGGAATCGGAGATTTTCTTTAGGAATGCCCAGGGCTCTATGCCATTTTATACGTATTTGTTTCCAATGCTCATACCATTCCATTTCTTCGCCCGGACGAATAAAAAATTGCATTTCCATTTGCTCAAATTCCCGCATGCGGAAAATAAACTGCCTGGCTACGATTTCGTTTCTAAAGGCTTTCCCAATCTGTGCAATTCCGAAAGGGATTTTTTTGCGCGCTGTTTTTTGCACGTTCAGGAAATTCACAAATATCCCCTGTGCTGTTTCGGGACGTAAATATATGTTGCTGGTATCATCAGCAACAGAACCAATTTGAGTTGAGAACATCAAGTTGAACTGACGAACCTCTGTCCAGTCAGCTGATCCGGATACAGGGCAAACTATTCCACTGTCAATGATGAGCTGCCTGACTCCAGACAGGTCTTCAGCATCCAGTAGCTGCCCCATTTGTTTCATCATCGCATCAGCTTCATCCTGTTTGCCTTCTGCTACAAGTTCAGCTGCCTTATCTTCAAGAAGCACATCTGCCCGATATCTTTTTTTAGAATTTTTATTGTCAATCATCGGGTCATTGAAGCTATCCACATGACCGGATGCTTTCCACGTAAGTGGGTGCATAAATATTGCAGCATCAAGACCAACTACATTCTCATTGAGCTTCACCATGGCTTGCCACCATAGATTTTTCAAATTATTTTTTAGTTCAACCCCATATGGACCATAATCATAAACGGCTTGCAACCCATCATAAATTTCGCTTGATGGAAACACAAATCCATATTCTTTAGCGTGGGATATAATCTCCTTTATTCCAAAATCTTGTTCATTCATAGCTTCTCAAAATAATTCTTGCAAAGATATAACAAATGAACTATGAGCATAGGATTGGGCAAAGATTTCACATATATAATATGGGGCGTTAATAATTATTATTAATTTTTTTTGATGTAACATATAGTTCCAAATATAAACTGAAAGTGGACGCATTGACGTTGAATAATTTTGGTGAACATGTTTTAATAAATTATAAAATAATGCAACTTTGCGATTGTATTGTTAGGTCAAATCTCTAATGGTTATTCAATAATCCCTCAATGTATATCCTATGGCATTTATGAAATGGAATGAATCGCTGAGTGTAAAAATCAATTCATTTGACGAAGAGCATAAAATTATTATAGAAATGATAAATTATTTCTATGATCACATTAGCGATCAGTCTAATGAAGAAATAATTTCGAGTTCTATTCAGAAAATGAAGGATTATACCCAATTTCATTTTAAATCGGAAGAAAATTATATGACTAAATATAATTATCCGGATTACCATTCACATAAGAAGGAACATGACCTATTCATTGAGAAAGTTCAGGATTTAGAAGATCGTTTTAATGCTGGAGGAATTATTATCACCTATGAAATTACGAGCTTTCTGAAGGATTGGCTTAAAAATCACATTAATGGGACGGATAAAAAATATAGTGATTTTTTTGTCGATAAGGGCGTAAAGTAGCAACTGACAACCGAACTTTTAGTTTACCAAGTGACATACAATTTTTTTAAAGGCACCAGGTGTGCCAGGGTATTGGCAGCTAAAGCAATAATGTTTTGTTGTCAGAAAAATGAAAAATATTTATCAAGTCAAGCCAAGTTTTTGAAGTAAAGGTTTAGAATTGGCACAGGTATAACATCATGCATTAAATTGATATATATCAAAATAAAAAAGCGATTATTATGGCATTTATGAAATGGGATGATTCTTTAAGTGTGAAGATAGAATCAATAGACGGGGAGCATAAAATTATCATCGACATGATCAATTATTTTTATGATCATATCAAAAGCAAATCAAATCAGGAATTGATTTCCGATTCCATAAAAAAAATGAAAGACTACGCTCAGTCTCATTTTGAAAGGGAAGAAGGGTATATGATAAAGTACAATTATCCGGATTATGAATCACATAAAAAAAAGCATGTCGCTTTTATCGCAAAAGTTGCGGATTTGGAAACCCGATACAATGCAGGAGGAATTATTATCACCTTCGAAATCACAAGCTTTTTAAAAGATTGGCTTAAGACACATATTAATGGAACGGATAAAAAATACTCTGATTTTTTTATCAAAAATGGAGTAATCTAGTGTCTGTCCATAAAATCCGCTATCTGCGTTATACTTGCTCTCAAAATGGTCATTTACGAAATGTAAACTCACATTTTTCGAGCTGCGCAAGCCTTGATAGCAGACTTTCTGAACCAGACACGGAGTTTATAGACAGGCCCTAATCTAGAGTCTCAGCTCAGTACTTTTTCCTGTAGGGTCAGACCGGTATTTGGTAACCTCCCACAATCCTGCTTGGTCGTGGGGAAGAGATTTGATTGGTTGGCGCAACAAGATTTCTTTTAATAAATCCGCTAATCACTGGAATCTGTCAAAGGCCCAAACATCAATTGCAATTTTTCCAGGCTTTCAGGAGATCCCACTACCGTAACAATATCCTTCTTCCTCAGTCTGGTATATCCATGAGAAATAATGGATTGCCCTTTTCTTTTTACCGATAATATTATCACATCCGATGGCAAGCGCAGGTTCCGCAAGGTCACACCATGAAGTGATTTGTCCTGGACTTCAAGATCAAGGGTACTTTGTCCTTCTTCAGTACCCAATAACATGGAAGCGGCAACCGGTGAACGGACAAAATTATCCAGCAAGCTTACCATTGCCGTATTGGGATCCATAATCAGACATCCCAAATCATGAAAATTCTTAAAATATGCTCTGTCATTGAGCCTGACTATTATATTTTTCGTGCCAATAAACTCATAGATCAATTCGCATATTTTATAATTTTCCTCATCAGATAATAAAAGCACCACGGCATCCGCTTTTTTTGCGTTTAATTTATCCAGGGCATTGATGTCCAGTTGGTTTATATTTATAATTTTAATGTCAGTAGCCGTGTCTACCTCTTCCGGGCTTTTGAGTGTGGCAACTTCTACTTCCCAATTGTGCTTTTTTAACTGCCTTGCCAAAGAGAGTGATTGATCTTCCAACCCAAATATTATGGCATCTTGTACACCATCAAATCCTGTAATATTGGCTTTTTTGTGGCTTTCGCCAATTTTATTCAATACCCATTCGAATAGTGGCGGCCCTGCAAATTGATTCAAAACGATAACAGCAATTACAATTGTTGCAAATTCACTCCCCCAAACAGGGAATTCGGCAGATACTTCAATGGCCAACCCGAGGCCCACACCCGCTTGGGTCACGTATCCCATCCAACCGACTTTTCTGAATCGTGGTTCATCTTTTGCTAATGACGACCCGACATATGCTCCTATAATCATCGAAACCAACCTGACAATAAAGAGGATTAAGGCGATCATCCATACTTTTGCTAGTGTCTCCATAGAAATCATAATGCCGGTCAGGGTAAAAAACCCGATGTATATGTAGGGGCCGATTCTGTGGAGGATAAACTGAAATTCAGGTCTGAATTTGCTGTAATTGGTCACCATAAAGCTTCCTATAATGCAAATCAAAAGAGGCTCAAAAAACACTTCAAGTTCATAGGTGTGACTGCTGTATTCCTGTATGAAGTGCGTGATTTCAAATACACAGTATCCGATAAACAAAATCATGATGGTCTTGAGTTGTGAGCCAATTGATAATGAAAGAATTACATTCATTAATTTCCCAAGAAGTATTCCTAAGCCAAAAGAAAGCAACAATTCCAAAACCAGGGCGACCAATATGGTCATTTCAAATGGTTGATCGGAAATCAGGTTTCTGGAGATTGAAACACAGATGGCAAATAAAATGATTACCAATACATCAATGATAACCGTTACGCCCATTATAGTTTGGGTAAAGGGCCCTTTGGCGCGCAATTCATGAATAATTGCTATGGCAGACGAGGGAGATCTGGCAACAAAAATTGTGGCCATTAAAATGGACACCGCAACTTTTGTATTGGTAGACAAGGCTGCCATGAACGGAATATTGGCAGACAGAAAATAAATTGCAACCGAGCTCAACATGAAGGTCACGACCAATTGACCAAAAGTATTCCAGGCGATGCTGCCAATACTACTTCTCAGGTCTTTTAGGTATAATTCAGAACCTGCTGCAAAGGCGATATATGCCAAGGCGATATTATTGATAAAAAGCAAATTATCAATTGCCTCGACAGGAATTAAATTTAAAACATCAGGCCCGACAATTACTCCTGTAACAATAAAACCGGATATCAGAGGGAGCTTAATTTTTTTAAAAAGTTTTGAAAAATAGTCCGTTGCAAAGAGTATCCAAATAAATCCTAAAACATAGGTCAAAACGTCTTTTAGAGCATCCATACATTAAAATTATTCCTGTGCCTTATAAAATGGAAACCAATTTTGAGCTCATTATAATGAATTCATCAGTTTATTGCTAATAAGCCCTTACGAAATCAATGGAAATATCTTTTTTTAAAATGAAACATATTGAGATATTTTGGTAATACTGCTACTTTAATGGAAAAAGGTTTGGTATAAAAAATCCAAATGACAAACAATACTCAAAAAAATAAAAAAATCAAGCTGCTCTTTTATGCTATTTTTTTAATATGTTAAATGCATAATATTTATTTACTATTTAAGTACACATATTGGCTATCGGTCATTATTTATTTTTTGAATTTTGTGATTTGTTTCATTAAAATCAGGGCGGAATCTCTTTTTATAATACAATCAATCAAGCAAATATTGCGATGTCAACTTATTTTGCTCAGATATCATCAAGCTGTCATGCATCCAATGATTGATTATAAAGAAAAAATATTTTGAATTTGCTACCTTTGCGATTATTAACCAGGTAACAAGAGTTCTGATTTGACCATTATACCAGATGATAAATAATGAAAAAGTGCAGTCTTTTTTCATTGTATAATCTTAAATGAAAATAGTTTTATGATACTAAAAGAAACTCCATATGCGGTTATATTCGAAATATCCGGAAAAAGATATAGGAGCAATTGTTTGGAAGGGAAGTTGCACGAGCAAGGAGTATCGCGATGCATTTTTATTTTTGCTGGAAGAACAAAAAAAGACTCATATGAAAAGATTTATATCAGATGTGAGAGAGCAAACCATTATCAGTCCTGAAGATAGAAAATGGTTTGAGACAGTTGCCTTGCCCGCAGCTATTGAGCAGGGATTGAAAGCTGCAGCAGTAGTATTTAATGGAAATATATTTAAAAAATATTACTTGAACATCATTTTGCAGGCCACAAATAAATTTGGGCTTCCACTTAAGTTATTTAGTGAAACTAAGCTTGCTGAAGAATGGCTGCTGACCAAAGAGTAATGGTTTTATTATGCGCTTTACTGATCCTTACACGCACTGATCTGGGCTAAGATGCCTTCCTGCTTATCTTTAAATAAATTTCTAACCAATTTCTCATCACCTGAATGCAGTTGGCGGACTCTTTTTTCCCGCGTACAAAATGCCTGGCAATTCTCATTCACTACCTTTATCAGATAGATTTCACCATCTACAGGCAATAATATTTCCATAAATTCATTGTTGAAGGCCACTTCCATTTTTTTGATCTTTTTATTGTGATCTATTTTGGTGGCCTGGCCAAACATGTATTTATCTTTTAATATTTCTATTTGAATGTCACACCCCTGGGCCTGGGCGATGATAGAGGAGCAAAAAAGTACTGTGGTGATGATAATTGCTTTTTTCATATTTGAATATTATTTCTACTTTATATTTTATAGGAGGCAAAGGTAAGTGTATGTGGTGTGTGATATTTGATAATTTTTAATCAAGTGTCGTGTTGGCGGCAAAATAAATTGTATTCGGCGGCATTCAATGTCTTTTTATGCAAGCAAAAAATTGTCATATAAAAAATGTGTGTGCGCAACAGCATAATGGATGAATAGAGAAAATATTGCTCGGCCTTGATCACGGCATAAATTGAGCGCTTCAATGAAACGACAGCATTAATATGTTGATTTATAATGATATACGTAATCTGATAGCTTGGCCCCTTGGGCATGTCAGAGGTGGTTGTCCCGCACCCTTGTGGGATGTCCAATCTTAGAGCATCTTCCACGCCCGCCGTCGGGCTTCTCAGCTCCTGCGAACCGCTCCGTTTTGGTAGGAATAGTTTTGCTTAATGCCTTTTATTATTTAATAATCTTTCAACTTATAGCTAATCACTTTCTTACTCAGTATTTTTCCGGGAAATTTTTATATGAGAATCCCGAATATATTCTTATTTATTATCCCCACTTTAATCTGGGGGTCTACCTGGTATGTCATTAAATTTCAGATTGGCGATACTGATCCGTTGTTTTCTGTTGGTTACCGATTTGTTTTAGCGAGCATCATACTGCTTTTGTATAGCAAGATCACTAAGTTAAATTTAAAATTTTCCCTTCGGAACCATTTATTTATTGCCTTGCAGGGGGCATGCCTTTTCGGAATCAACTATTGGTTTGTGTATATGGCAGAAGAGCACCTTACAAGTGGTTTGGTGGCTGTGATATTTTCAGGATTGATTTTTATGAATGTATTTTTAAATGCCATCATTCTTAAAGCCCCGGTTCGAAAGAATGTAATCATAGGAGGCGCCATCGGAGCTGTTGGTATTATTCTGATATTCAAAGATGAACTGACCACCTTTAGTCTTTCAGATCAAAATTTTGTGGCGTTTCTTTTGGCATTGGGATCCGTTGTGCTGGCCTCGACAGGGAACATTCTTTCTGCCTTCAATCAGAAACAAAAAATACCGGTAATCCAGACTAACGCCTTTGGGATGCTCTATGGGTCTGTTCTGGTTATGTCAATAGGATTGCTGACCGGCAAGAATTTTACTATTGACATGAATTTCTCCTACATATCCTCTTTGATGTATTTATCTGTTTTTGGTTCTATTATCGCATTTACCACGTACTTGAACTTGCTAGGAAAAATCGGACCCGATAAGTCTGGATATATTTCCCTGGTCATGCCAGTAATTGCCCTGTTTATATCTACATTATTAGAAGGATATCAATGGACAAGCTATGGATTTGCAGGACTTTTGTTTATACTAAGTGGGATATTTTTAGCTTTGCAACGAAAAAATAAGAGGAAGATATAAAATGGGTAACGAAGGACAGAATCAATTATTTCTTAAGGCATTGGGCTTTGCTTCATTAGCCGTGGTGGTAATATTTATTATTTTCATTGACGTGCCAGATGCAATAGTTTATGCCAGAAAAGGAGCACTGAGGTGGGTGCCTTTTTTATTGATTTTTGGAGCTTTGCCCTTTTCAGTATATAAAGCCATTTCATTGTTTTATCCAAAATATAGCGTCATGATCTCCGTGGGAGCGCTCCTGATTATTGGCCCCTTGTTTGGTATTCAGACCAATCGTTTCGATCAGTTGGCACTCAAGCGTGATGGACAAATTACCAGCGGTACCATCATCCAAAAACGGCAATTCAAACCTTCAAACAGGGAACCACAATGGTTGGTGACGGCAAAATTTGAAGTTCATGGGCAAACTTATGAGACCTTTTCACTGGAAGACAAAAAAAATGAACTGGAGCAAGGACAGGAAATTGAGGTCATCTACTCCAAAAGAAACCCAAACATCAACACCTTCCATTTTATGTATAAAGAGGAATTGGAATAGCTTGGTGAGTTTTTTAGCTCATTCTAGCTTTCTTTATACTAAGCCTGATCATTTTCATTTGATCCTTACACACGTGGGCTGTTTATTAGCTTGCTTACAAGCTAATTCGTAAAAAAGTCAAACACATTTTCGAGCTTACTGCTCTTCACTTTATAGATTTCAGTGTATTTGCATTTTGTACAGGTGACTGTGGTGAAGTGCTTGTTTTGGACGTCAAAAATTTTTGTCCAGAATCCACCGGTGGCTCTGAATTCATCTTTCAGGTAATCCTTGTTATTGCATTTCGGGCAGCTATATTTTGTGTTTTCCATAAGAAGTTAGTGTTGTTTTATGTCAAGATAATAGATCTCCATGATTAATAAATCAATATAATACTTGAACGGAAGTTTAGCCTAATAATATGGAAGCATTTTCACTCGTCTATTTGAATTGTCAGATTATGAATCCTAAGGATTTCAAGGTTTTAGTTTATAAAAATAAACCTTATAAGCGTAGTTTAATTAGAATATTGTTGATTGATAATTATGTATTTCAATCGATATAAGGGTAATATATTAAGCATTATTAAGAAATAAAGTGTATATAATATTACACGAAGTAAAATAAAGATCTAAAATATTGATAAAAAGTGAAAAAAGAATAAATTTGTGTATTATTAAAAAATCATTTATATATCAATATTTGAACATATTTATCAGCTAACAGATCTTGTATAATGAAAAAACAAACTCGGCGTAAAATTTTAATTTTCGGATTTCCCCTTCTCTTCATGGCAGGAAATGTTTTTGCTCAGGGAGAACCAGAAATTGATTCCGGTGCTACCGCCTGGATGCTAACTTCTACGGCATTGGTACTTTTAATGATACCCGGCCTTGCCATGTTTTATGGAGGCCTGGTCAGGACTAAAAATGTGCTCGGCACCATGATGCACAGCTTTGCAGCTATGGGTATCATGACGGTGATGTGGGTTACTGTAGGATATAGCATGTGTTTTGGCGAAAATGTCTTTGGCGGATGGTTTGGGTGGAATTGGGATTATGTGTTATTGTCTGGCATTGATACCAATATTATGGAAGGTGGAGTGCCTGAATATGTATTTTCAATGTTTCAGGGAAAATTTGCAATTATCACACCCGCCCTTATCGCAGGCGCTATTGCTGAGCGTGTAAAGTTTAAAGGGTATATGGTTTTTATTACGCTTTGGGGTTTGTTGGTGTACAATCCTTTGTGCCACTGGGTTTGGGCAGAAGATGGTTTTATATTTAATCTGGGTGCGAATGGAGCTATAGATTTTGCCGGTGGTACAGTAGTACATATTTCTGCCGGTGTCAGTGGGCTTGTAGCTGCAATTTATCTTGGAGTCAGACGTGGATATCCTAAAATAGCAATCGAACCGAACAATTTGGTTATGACTATGATTGGTGGCGGATTACTGTGGGTTGGCTGGTTTGGATTTAACGCTGGCAGCAGCATCTCTTCCGGTTTGAGCACAGCTCAGGCCTTAACGGCGACGCAGGTAGCTGCTTCTGCAGGAGCGCTTAGCTGGATGATCATCGAAGGAATTCACCAGGGCAAAGCTACAGCACTGGGTTTTATCAGTGGTGTACTGGCCGGATTAGTTGCCGTAACGCCTGCGGCAGGCGTCGTACAGCCCAGTGGAGCTTTAGCGTTGGGCGCCCTTGGATCAGGTGTGTGTTACCTTTTTATTATTCTTAAGAATAAACTGAAATATGACGATAGCCTCGATGCATTTGGAATTCATGGAATAGGAGGAATTGTAGGAGCTATTTTTCTAACCTTCTTCATCAGAAAAAGCTGGATGGAAGAAGCTGCGGCTTTAGTTGATGGTGGCTGGACCATAATGCAACAACTTGGTGTGCAGGTGGCTGCGGTATTGATTGCCATTACATATGCAGGAATTATGACTTATATATTGATGATTGTTGTGAGTAAAACTGTGGGTTTGAGATCTTCAAATTCCAGTGAGATGGCAGGTCTGGATAATTCCTATCATGGCGAACACGGTTACGGAATGCTTAACCCAAATTAATTAGAAAAATGAAACTGGTCGTTTAGCAGATTATAATTATCAAGAAACAAATGAGCATGATTATAATCTCAGGAATGGCAAGGTTTCTTTAAAGTATAAATAAATGAAATTAATAACAGCAATAATACGTGAAACTCAATTGGATGCCGTTAGAGAGGCATTGATTGAAGCAGATATCACCCGCCTTACAGTTAGCCGTGTTTCAGGACACGGACAGCAACAGGGAGTTGAAATTTACCGTGGACAGAAAGTTGTTCCGGACCTGATCCCAAAGACCAGGCTTGAAATCGC
>JAUUZS010000091.1 GCA_030589835.1 Cyclobacteriaceae bacterium | reverse complement strand
CAATAACATATAAGGATAATATTGTTGTAAGAATTTTCAAGTCCAAGTCAAAAAAAATCTATTCAGCAAGCTAGTTGCAAATATAATAGGAATTTCATGACAATGGATAATCATGTAATGAACCCCGAAGATTTACACGAATAACCAACTGTATTTGCTGTTGAGTAAAAGTTTTAACAAATCCTCGGCCTTTAAATGAAGATATGAATTATTGGTAGTATCTCTCCATCCTTTCAATTATTCCAATACATACATGGTATTTATTTGAAAAATTTTCAAGTATCCTTTTTATAATAATCAAAGTCTTTTGGTGCTGAATATGGTACAACATTACTGATATTATCCCCTTGAAGGATTAAGCATTTTTGTATTCCCGCCTAGGGGATTTGCCTTGCCGCATCGGGATAAAAATAACTGGTTTTACGGTTATAGTGATGGGAAACTTTGATCCAAGAGGCAGATGTCCTAAGTCCTAAGTCAGGAGTCATTGGCAGGCTGGCGACTTCTTACAATATTTACTATCTTCCCTTAAATTCAGTGTAGAACCAATAAAATAGTGTAAAAAGATGAAATCATTTAGACTAATAATTATCCTCATTCTGATGTCCACTTGTGGGATTATGGCCCAGGAAAGTAAATGGGGCAAGATGAGTGGACTTATGTTTGGCGATTATTATATGATTGCCTCAAATCATGATTCTTCAATAGTGGGGTCAAACGGCTTTTGGTTCAGGCGAATTTATTTGACTTACGAAAATGACATCGCTGATAAAATTTCTGTGCGTGTAAGACTGGAGATGGCCTCTGCCGGAGATTTCAGTACTACCTCTGCCTTGCTGGTTCCATTTATTAAGGATGCCTATTTGAAATGGGAAATATACGAGCATCACGAACTGCTATTGGGCATTTCAGAACCTCCTACATTGAGAGTCTTAGAAAAATCCTGGGGGCATAGATTTCTCGAAAAAACCCCACTGGATTTACAACGATGGGCTCCATCAAGAGATTTTGGCCTCACGATCAGAGGAGATTTACTTGCTTCAGGTTTATTGAAATACAATATTATGTTTGCCGATGGCAACGGAAACAAATCAGAGACCAACAAAGGGAAAAAACTCATGGGGTCATTAAGCTACCATCCCACAGAAAAACTGGTATTTGAGATATATGGCGATTGGAATGATAATACCGGTGCAACAGACTGGACAACTTTGCAGGCCCTAGCTTCATATAAAACAGATAAATTTACGGCAACATTGCAGTTAGCACATCAGGACCGAAGAATAATGGAGGCTGATGATTATAAATTGAATTTGCTATCGGGTTTTGTAATTCCAAAATTAAGCGAAAAAGTGGATCTGGTATTCCGTATAGATCGAATATTTGAGGCCAATCCTGATGGAGATAGAATCAATTACATCCCATTTGATAATACCTCCGCCGCAACATTATATATACTTGGAATGGATATAAAACTGCTGAAAGTAATGACTTTAACCCCCAATGTGGAATTTGTTAATTACGATGAAAATAATTTAGGGGAGACTCCTTCTTCCGACCTTATTCCAAGGCTGACTTTCTTTTATACGTTTTAAAATTATAATTAAATAAGGACATTCCTTACGAAGTTCAAATTTGCCCTGAAAGGGTGAAGGCCTTATCGTAGAACTGCTTACGCCCTTTTAGGGCTAATGTTCCCGTATTTATCTGGTTCTTATGGCGTTGCCATAAGTTAATGCTGGAAACCTTTACGAAGCTTCTATTTAACTTCGTAAAGCAGAACCATTTGCATTTATAAAATAACCGTAACTACCGATCGTTTAGGAAGGCTTATTTTATTGGCTTTCTGACTGGAAGGTTCCAAATTATAATCTTCAGATGTAGTATACACATTTACCTTGTAGGTTGGGCCGATATTAATATTTTGCTTCTCTTCTGATAAATTAGTAAATACAAATACTAATCTCTCCTTTTTCTTGTCTTTATACGCAGAAACCAGCACTCCGTTTTCTATGGATTGTTCTTCTGACAGGTCGCATTTTACTCGGACCATATCTGGCCGGATAAACCTGGAATAATTACCCAGCACCCATAGCAATTTGCTGTCACGCACTGCACCATCGTATTGCAAACTTTCCACCTGGCCACCCATCTTACCGGTATCACCTTCCGAGCCATCATCCAAATAAACTAATCCATCTTTAAAATCAACCTCCGTTATGGCTGTCCACCATTGCCAGGATTTGGCATTGGTCAGGGTCATATCATTATGAATAATCCTCGCCACATACATCGCTGTGGCCATTCCCAGGTCTCTTCCGCCACCTGATCCTAATTCCCCATTCTTTTGCAAAATGCAATATTCACTTTGCCAGTAGCCTAGTTCAGGATTTGCAAGTTTGATGTGTTCATTAACCATCTTTCTGTAATCCACCTGATTTTCTAAAGGCCACACCGAAAAATAACTGTGTGCAGAAATAGTTTTTTCTACATTGGGCAAATCACCGATGTAAAAAGGTGAATTTTCATTAAAAAAGAAGTTTGCCTGGTCATCACGGCTATCCTCTTCCGTTGCCATTCCCATGGATTTCATGGATAGTGAGGCGTGGCCGATGGTGCCTGCCTCTGCTACAATGATTTGAGTGTTTGATTTCCGCGATGACAATTCGCTGGAAAGATATCGCACAAAAGCATAAATCTCCTCATTTAATGCGGGCGTTCCTTCCTGACCAGAACCATCCCAATTCCACTGGGGTTCATTGACAGGGCTCAAATAATCAAAAAACAACCCTTCCCGGTTAAAATGCTCCACTACCTCTACGAGGAATTTAGCATAGTCATCCAAAAAACCGGGTTTCACATTAAAATGAATGTCTCCTTTGGTGGCGTATCCTTTGCCATTATTACTCAAATGAACAGGAGCAGCATTGGGGAAAGCAAGTAATTTCTCTACACCGCGCTCTTTGGCAGCCTTAAGAAACCACTGCTGACCTTTTTGCCTCGTCCAGTCATACGTGCCATCCGGATTCAAAAAACATTCTCCTCTGCGCCATGGGTTTCCTATGCCCGAACTATCGCCTTGTGCTGTGGTGCCGGAAGAAATATAAAATCGCCATATAGACAGCCCAATGCCTTTAGGGTTTCCGGCTTCATCAACTTCCTTGCTAAATAAAAGATCAGCAATTTTATTTCGCTTATCCAGTGGCCAGTTTTTTCCAACAAACTGAGCACGCCACGCATCTGAGGCCCCGAATCCATCAATAACCTGATACTCAATATCAGGAAGTGTAGTAAGCTGAATTGTTTTCGGTTTTTGAGCAAATACCGCCAGGGGAAGCAGGAATACGATTAGGAAGTATAACTTTTGCATAGCTGTCAGTTTATATTTAAGGAAAAGTGGTTTCCAGGTATAAAAAAATCAAACTCGAAGCTACGATATAAATAAAAAAAGCAACCCGTAAGCTGCTTTTTTTATTTCAAATATACTATGGAATCAGTATTTGGCCGATGATTCTGACCCTTACCAAATTTGCTGTTTTAAGAAACTCTAAAGTACGATATCGTACTTTTTAGCTGGTCTGCCTGGCTTTCCAGCTCTTCAGAGTTAGACGCCATTTCTTCGCTGGCCACAGTGGTTTGCTGGGCCACTTCGTTTAGCTGCTGTATGGCGGCATTCACTTGATTAACGCCGTTGGATTGCTCACTACTGGAAGCGGCAATTTCCTGTACCAATTGAGTGGTTTTTTCTATTTGCGGCATTATATCGTCAAGTTTTTGTCCGGCATCCTGAGAAATAACAAAGGTATTTTTTGCCAGGTCAACGATTTCTTCGGCAACATGCTTACTGCGCTCAGCGAGCTTTCTCACCTCCCCGGCAACCACGGCAAATCCTTTGCCATGTTCCCCCGCACGAGCTGCCTCAACAGCAGCATTTAGTGCAAGAATGTTCGTTTGAAAAGCAATTTCATTTATTACCTCGATCTTCTCAGAAATATTTTTATTTGCTTCTACGGCATTCATTGTCCGTTCTCTAACCTGCACCAAATCCTGTTGGGCCGCAACTGAAAATTGTTCTGTTTGAAGGGAATTATCCTTATTTTGATCAATATTTGAGGTGATTTGTTCCATTGTCGCACTTACTTCTTCCAGTGATGCCGCTTGTTCGGTTGTTCCCTGGCTCAATTGCAGAGAGGTATTGCTCATTTGCTGGCTGGCGGAGGCGATGTTATTAGAACCTTCTTTGATATCATTTACAATATCACGCAATTTGCCCCCCATACTTTTCAAGGCATTTACCAGATCACCAATTTCATCTTTCTGATCAATATTTACTGTGGCATTCAAATCACCACCTGCTACCTTACCAGCAAAACGTATAGAATCTTTAAGTGGATTCAGTATACCCCGGCTTATGATCATGGCCACAACCACAGACAAAACAACTGCCACCAGACTAAAAATTATTACTCCTATTCGTGTATTTGATGCTTGCTTTAGCATAACATCGTCAGTGAGGATATAATCCTTTGATCTCTCAATAACTGTATCAAACAAATTTCCCAGTTTCTTAAGATGTACCACAGTTTCTTGCTGGTATATATTATTGGCTTCCTTCATGCCCTTCAAATCTTTTTCATACCACGAGAAGAAGGATTGCAAATTCGCCATTACGACATCGGCGTTATTTTGTAAAGTATTATTGAAATAGCTTCTTGCCTGACGGTTATTTCCGGCTTGCTGATATCTTTCAATAACAAGGGCACCTTGATGCAATTCATTGTGCGAGGCTTTCATGGCATCAATTAAAACCCTCGTTTCCGGATGATTCACCCTCATCTCATTCACTTCACTGGAATTCAGCCATTTGCCAAAATCGCATTGAGCAGGATCTTTAATCACATCTATGGTTCTGAGATTTTGATTAAAGATGGCCTCCTTTACCTTATCCGTCCATTTTATGTGGTCTATTTCTGCCTGCTTTAATATTGCTGCCAATTGCCAATCCACTTGCTCAAAGGTATCATTTATTTTAATGGCGGTCTGATGTAACAGGTTGTGCGGGGTTTCAAATTGGTCAAATAAGGATTTTAGCTCAGGAGCCAGCGCCTCTGCCTCTGCTCTTTTTTCACTGTAATACCATTCGCCAAAAGAACACTGATGAGGATCCGTTTCAATGTTCAGTACACTGACCTCATCATTGGTCAGCAGGTCACATACATTTCGTGTCCATATTAAATGTTGGACATATTTATCTTAAAGATCTACCCTTAATTTATTTCCGTCAATTACTTCGGTAGCATCATTTACGATTGCTCCAATTCCGCTCATTGCCCAGAATGCCGATATTATTAATAGGGTAATGATTGCTCCAAAAGCCACAAAAAACTTTCTGCCCAGTTTCAAATTTCTCCAATTCATGTTTTTAGTTTTTAAAGGGGGTGTTCACTCGTTCAATAAAATTTTACTTTACACTAATGTCATGTCATTCCTTTCAGAATACATTTTTTAAAAAAAAATTGAGCGGAAGGTAGCCTGGAACTTAATAACAAGATAATTCTCATAATGGTTCCTCTGTACCTAATAACTTCCTTCTGTTTTCCCAGATAAATAGAAATTAACCCAGCTTATAAACTAAAATCTCATTGTAAGCCTTTAAAGTTCAACAAAACAACCACATATGGAAACGAAGCATAGCGCCCTTCGTTCACCAATTGGCTTGCCGAAGGTGAAGCGCTGTGGTGTGTGGCGATAAATGCGTGTGATGCGCTGTTTTGAGGCATATTAAAAGCGGAAAAAAAATCTAATGCGTATTTCGTGATTTACAAGGGATGCTCAATACGATCTGACGGTAACGGTTGCTCACGCTCCCTATATACAACTAAAAATAAAAACCGAATCACGCTAAATAATTTCATAAGATGGAACAATTCTTTGTTGAATTGGTTGTACTTTTGTCCCAGTTTATAATAAATCTAAATAACAATAAGGTTTGATGAGTAAGGATAATCAACTATTAGAAGAATTAACTTCCTCCGATTACAAATACGGTTTTGAAACCTTAATTGAGAATGATTCTGCCCCAAAAGGCATTAACGAGGATATTGTCCGGTTTATCTCGGAAAAAAAAGAGGAGCCCAAATGGATGCTGGAGTGGAGATTGAAAGCATATCGCCATTGGCTAACCCTTACAGAACCGGAATGGCCAAATGTGAAATATCCTAAAATTGATTTTCAGGACATCATATATTATTCTGCCCCGAAGCCAAAAAAGGAATTGGAAAGCCTCGATGAAGTTGATCCTGATTTGCTGGAGACCTTCAAAAAACTTGGCATTTCCCTCGAAGAGCAAAAAAGGCTTTCGGGCGTTGCGGTAGATGCCGTGATCGATAGCGTTTCGGTAAAAACGACCTTCACCAAGACCCTTGGGAAATTAGGCATTATCTTTTGTTCCTTCAGCGAGGCAGTACGCGAGCATCCTGAACTGATAAAAAAATATCTGGGATCGGTTGTTCCCATGACGGATAATTATTACTCAGCGCTAAACGCTGCTGTGTTTAGCGACGGTTCATTTTGCTACATTCCCAAAGGAGTTCGCTGCCCAATGGAGTTATCGACCTATTTCCGCATAAATGCCTCCGGTACGGGCCAATTCGAGCGAACCTTGATCGTTGCAGATGAAGATTCTTATGTCAGTTACCTGGAAGGATGTACCGCACCACAACGGGATGAAAATCAATTGCACGCCGCAGTGGTCGAAATCCATGCAGAAACGAATGCAGAAGTAAAATACTCTACGGTACAAAATTGGTATCCTGGTAGTAAAGAAGGTCTTGGCGGCATTTTCAATTTCGTAACAAAAAGAGGTCTGTGCAAAGGGAATAATTCTAAAATCTCCTGGACGCAGGTCGAAACGGGATCAGCCATCACCTGGAAATACCCAAGCTGTATATTGAAAGGTGACAACTCAACCGGGGAATTTTATTCCGTAGCGGTAACCAATAATTATCAGCAGGCTGATACAGGATCAAAAATGATTCATATAGGCAAAAACACCAATAGCACCATTATATCAAAAGGAATATCGGCAGGGAAAAGCCAAAATAGTTACAGGGGATTGGTAAAAGTGCAGAAGGGAGCTAAGAATGCCAGGAATTTTTCTCAGTGTGATTCGCTCCTGATGGGGGACACATGCGGGGCACACACTTTTCCATATATAGAAATTAACAACAGCACTGCAAAGGTTGAGCATGAAGCGACAACCTCCAAAATTGGTGAAGATCAGATTTTTTATTGCAATCAGCGTGGAATTGATACTGAAAATGCAATTGCCTTGATTGTAAATGGTTTTGCAAAAGAAGTATTGAATAAATTACCTATGGAATTCGCCGTTGAGGCTCAGAAACTTTTAGCGCTTACTTTGGAAGGAAGTGTAGGATAGAATATTAACAACAAAGCATATTTCATGTTAAGGATACATAATTTACATGCTGAAATTGAAGGTCAGCAAATATTAAAAGGGATAAATTTTGAGGTAAAACCTGGTGAGGTTCATGCCATCATGGGACCGAATGGCTCAGGAAAAAGCACCCTGGCATCCGTACTTGCCGGCAGGGAGGAATACACGGTCACGGAAGGGGAGGTTGAATTTCTTGGCAAAAATATTCTTGATCTTGCTCCTGAAGACCGAGCGCGGGAAGGCTTGTTTCTCGCCTTTCAATATCCTGTGGAGATTCCCGGAGTAAGCTCAAATAATTTTTTGAGAACTGCCTTAAATCAGATTAGGGAATACAGAGGTTTGGAACCCATGAATGCGGTAAATTTTCTCAAACTAATGAAGGAGAAAATGGCCTATGTTGAAATGGATCAAAAACTAATCAACAGGTCACTCAACGAAGGTTTTTCCGGAGGGGAGAAAAAAAGAAATGAGATTTTCCAGATGGCGATGCTGGAACCAAAGCTTTCCATTTTGGATGAGACAGATTCAGGTCTTGATATCGACGCCCTTCGCATTGTAGCCAATGGCGTCAATAAACTAAAAACCAAAGACAACGCCACCATCATTGTGACACATTACCAACGTCTTTTGGATTATATCGTCCCTGATTTTGTACATGTACTGTACAATGGTCAAATAGTAAAGTCCGGGGATAAAAGTCTTGCACTTGTATTGGAAGAAAAAGGCTATGACTGGATCAAGGAAGAGGTTAATAGCGCAATCTCCTGATTCTTTAACTGTTAATTAATGAAAAACACAGGTAGTCAAATGATTGATCAGTTAAAAGATAATTTCAAGGCTTTTGAAAACAACTTGAATGGTGTCCGGAAAAGTAGCTGGCATCAATTAAGAAAAGAGGCTTTAGAAAGTTTTGTACAAAATGGTGGGTTCCCAAAAGTCAAAGACGAAGAATACCGATATACACATATAGGACGGGTTTTAGAAAAGACATTTGATTTTTCAAATCTTTCAGGCATATCTGAGCAAAATGATCATGATGAACAGCCCCTTTTTCATGATGCGGATGCCATTCATATTTTCATCAACAATGGTATTGTAAACAAAACAAAGCTAAAAACCCTGGAACATCCCAAATTGGATGTTTTAAGCTTACAAGAAGCATTCGCAAAATATCCTAACGAAATTGAAACGCATCTTGGGAAACTTGGGGGTGTCAAAAAGGATCCGTTTTTAGCATTGAACACTGCCTTTTCCCATGAAGGTGTTTTTATTAAAATCCAAAAAAATGCCGCTATTGAAAAGCCGATTGTTTTGCATTACAGTACCGATAGTACTTCCGGTAATGGTGTACATCAATCCAGAAATTTAATAGTGGTTGAGCAAGGTGTACAGGCAAACATCATAGAAACCAACACTTCAGCATCAACAGAAAATCAATTTTCCAATCATGTATCGGAAATCATTGTTGGCGCCAATGCCAACATCAACTATTTCAAACTTCAGAATCAAAGCGATCGTTCATATCATATTGATAACAGCTACATTTCGCAGGCACGAGACAGCGTAGTAACATCCTATACCTTTACATTTGATGGAAAACTAGTTCGGAATAACCTGAATTTTCTCCTGGAAGAGGAAAATTGTGAAGCACATATGTTTGGTTTGTATTATGCCCGGGAAGATGGGCTAATCGACAACCATACTTCCGTTGATCATCAAGTTGCCAACTGTTATAGCAACGAAATCTATAAGGGTATTCTTGATGATACCTCCAAAGGAGTGTTTAACGGAAAAATATTTGTGCGAAAGGATGCACAAAAAACCAATGCATTTCAAACGAACAAAAATATATTGCTAACCGATACTGCTTCGATCAACACCAAGCCACAGCTGGAAATTTGGGCTGACGATGTGAGTTGCTCGCATGGGTCTACCACAGGGCAGCTGGATGAAGAACAGCTCTTCTATTTGAGATCAAGAGGCATAAGCAAATCAAGTGCGAGGGCGATGCTGCTCCATGCATTTGTAAATGATGTTATCGACAAAATTAAGATCGATTTCCTGCATGATTATATAAATAAGGAAATGTATCAACGATTGGATTAGGAACCATGCCTCAACTAACTGAACATATCGAATCAAAAGTAAATATATCCGCAGTACGGAGCATGTTTCCTGTACTGGATCAAAAGGTCAATGGGAAAAAGCTAATTTATTTTGATAATGCAGCCACCACCCAAAAGCCTGAACGGGTGATCAAAGCATTGTCGGAATATTACTCGACCTACAATGCCAACATCCACAGAGGATTGCATGCACTGGCCGAAAAAGCAACGGCTGCTTACGAAGACACACGAAAAACAGTTCGGGAGTTTGTTCATGCTCCTGAAGCTGAAGAAATAATCTTCACTTCAGGAACTACAGAAAGCATCAATTTGGTGGCTAATGCTTATGGAAGAAAATTCCTGAAACCAGGTGATGAGGTCATTATTTCTGAATTGGAACACCATTCAAATATTGTTCCCTGGCAACTTATCTGCGAGGAAAGCGGTGCACAATTAAAGGTTATTCCTATTGATTCTTCAGGAGACCTGAACATCGATGCTTTCATAAATATTATTAGCGATAAGACAAAAATTGTAGCTGTCAATCATATTTCCAATGCTTTAGGAACTATAAATCCCGTAAAGAAAATCATTGATATCGCCCATGGTTCTGGCGCAGTGGTACTATTGGATGGCGCTCAGGCAACTGCCCATGTCGATATTGATGTGCAGGAACTGGATTGTGATTTCTATGCTTTTTCAGCACATAAACTTTACGGGCCAACAGGAGTAGGGGTACTCTATGGCAAGAGAAAACTCCTGGAATCGATGGATCCGTACAAAGGTGGTGGGGAAATGATAAAAGAGGTAACATTTGAGAAAACAACCTTTGCTGATTTGCCTTATAAATTCGAAGCCGGCACTCCAAACATTGCCGATGT
>JAUUZS010000161.1 GCA_030589835.1 Cyclobacteriaceae bacterium | reverse complement strand
CCGTCGAACAGGCAGCCATCCAATGGCTGGAAGATCAGGGCTATCGCTACCTGCCTGGTCCGGATATCGAACGGCCTACGAAGCAGGTGGTATTGAAAGATGCACTTCGGAATTTTCTGCAAAAGACCTACCCCGATGTCCCTCAAACTGCCCTCGAAGAAGCACTGGCTCAATTTACCCATCCCGAAGGACAAGACCTGCACTACCGTAACCGCGACATCCACCGCAAGATCACCATGGGCATCGACATCACCTGGAAGGAAAACGAAAAGGACAAAGCCGCCCATTTGTACCCCATTGATTTTGAACATCCGGAGAATAATGATTTTCTCTGTGTCAATCAGTTTACCATCGAAGGCAAAAACCAGCGCCGCCCCGACCTCATCATCTTTGTCAATGGCCTGCCGCTGGTGCTGTTTGAGTTCAAAAACATGTTCGATGAAAATGCCACGGTCGAAGATGCGTTCAACCAGATCCAGCATTACGCCCTCGATATTCCAAGGCTCTTTGAATACAATGCGATCACGGTAATCTCTGATGGCGAGGAAACGCTGCATGGCATGTATGCCTCCGGTAGGGAGTGGTTTGCCCCCTGGAAATCCGTAGATGGCAGATCGGTAGCGGAGCATGAGTTTCCTCTAAAAGCATTGATCGAAGGGCTATTTACCAAAGACCGCCTGATTGCCTATATCCACAACTTCATCTTTCATGAAGACCACAGCGGCAAGCTCATCAAGAAAGGGGCGAAATACCATCAGTTCTTTGGGATCAGGTTTGCGGTGGAGGCAACCAAAAGTGCCATCAAGCCCTTTGGCGATGGACGTATCGGTGTAATCTGGCATACCCAGGGATCGGGGAAGAGCATCTCCATGGCCGTTTATACAGGCATCCTCCGGCAGCTGCCCGAATTGAAGAATCCTACCATCGTCATCCAGGTAGATCGCAATGATCTGGATACCCAGCTGTACGATAATTTTGTATTGGCCAAAGATGTAGTTGGCGACGTGGAGCATGCAGACAGCACCGATGAATTGCGTCAATTGCTGGACCGGGAAGCCGGAGGTGTTATTTTCACCACCATCGAAAAATTCAGGGTAAAGAAATCGAAACAGTCCTTAATTCAACAAATTAATTCCCTCCTTGAGAAACACACTTCTAATATCAAAAAAGGACACACCCCTAGCCCCTCTCAAGAGGGGAATAATGCAGTGGACGCAGGGAGCAATTCCCTACTTGAGGAGGGTGACGAAAGCACACCAATGCATTCCCTCCTTGAGGAGGGTGCCCGAAGGGCGGGAGGTGTGACACACCTAAACCTCAACTACTTCACCTCTTTAGAATTTATTGCATATAGACCTGACTTAAAGGAAAAAGCCCGGGCGCTCAGAAACGATAGCACATTAAGTGAAGTGCTCCTTTGGAATGAAATAAAGCGTAATCGCCTGGGTGTTGATTTCCACAGACAGAAGCCTATCGGTAAATATATTGTTGATTTCTTCTGTCCGGAACTGATGCTGGTTATTGAAATTGATGGTGAATCTCACGACCATGAGGGAGCATCTGAACGTGATAAAATAAGACAACAAAATATTGAAAACGCCGGAATTGATTTTTTAAGATTTGATGACCTGGATGTCAAAAGGGATATCAATAGCGTATGTATTGCCATTGAAGATTATGTACGGGCCAATAAACTTGATATAATCCTAAATCCTCTTATGAGGGGAATGTATAATCGGAATAAGCATTTGTTGGAAGTAGGGGAGTTGGATCACCCCATTCTTTCCGAAAGGGAAAACATCATCGTCATCGCCGATGAAGCCCACCGCACCCAGTACGGCTTTGATACTGGAGGCTATGCACAAAATTTACGTCGGGCATTGCCCAATGCTTCGTTCATTGGTTTCACAGGAACCCCTGTAGATAAAAAAGATGCCGATACCCAGGTGGTATTTGGCGAAACCATCCACGTGTATGACATCAAACAGGCAGTGGAAGACAAGGCCACGGTTCCCATTTATTATGAACCTCGCATTGTCAAGCTGGCCCTGAAGGATCCGGATGTGGATCTGAAAGCTGAGGAGATTGTTGCCGAATTGCAGGAAGACACCACAAATGTGAAATGGGCAGCAATAGAAGATGCCGCTGGTGCGGATGATCGCGTGGCAGAGGTGGCCAAAGATATTCTATCACACTATACCCTCCGCGATGAATCACTGGATGGTAAGGCCATGATTGTGTGTATGAGCAGGAAAAACTGTGTGTTATTATACGATGCCATTACCCGGTTACCGGATTGTCCGGAAGTAGCGGTTGTGATGACGGGAAACATAGGCAAAGATCCGGAAACATGGAATCAGCATCTGCGCACGAAAGACGCACTGGAAGCCCTGAAAAGTCGCTTTAAGAAACCGGATGATCCATTGAAATTGGTGATCGTGCGGGATATGTGGCTCACTGGTTTTGACGCCCCTTGTCTGCATACCCTGTACGTCGATAAGATCATGCATGGGCACAACCTCATGCAATCCATTGCCCGTGTGAACCGGGTATTTGAAGATAAACCCGCCGGGCTGGTGGTAGATTACATCGGCATTGCCAGCCGTTTGCGTGATGCTACGGAAAAATATACGGAAGGTGGAGGTCAGGGCAAACCTACCTTCGACACCAAAGAAGCAGCGGTATATTGTATCAATCAATTAGAAACGGTGCAGCCATTATTGGGCAATGTACCCTGGGATGATTTGGATACCATGCGGGAGAGTGAGGAGATACTGGTTGCACGTGAAGCGGTTAACTACATTCTTCGTGATGATGAGACCACAGATCATTTCCTAAAAGAAGAGCGTAAGCTGAGCGAATTGTTTGTTATGGCAAAAACAGAGCACATCATCTGGAATATCATGGATGCGGTTGGTTTTATCCAAAGCGTGCGCAAAGCCGTACGCAAAATTAAGTTTCCTCAAGGCAAACGAAAGGCTACACAAGCGGCCATTCATGATCTCATTGCCCAAAGCATCAACAGCGAAAAGATCATCGATGTATTTGCCGAAATGGAGGTGGATCATATGGACATCTCCATTCTTGATGATCAATTCCTTGCCACAGCCAAAGAGGTGCAGGATGGAGCTAATATCCGCATTGAGCTGATGCGCAGGATCCTGATGGATGAGCTGAAGGTGAAAATGCCCAAGAACATCAAGCGCTACGGCAGCCTGAAAGAGCAAATCGAAGAAGTGATCGAGCAATACCACAAACACGCCATTGATTCCCTGTCTGTCATCACTGAACTAATGAAGCGAGCACAGGAGCTGCAGGAGGAAGATCAGCGCGTCAAAGAACTGGGATTGAGCGAAGAGGAACTGGCCTTTTATGACATTCTCGCCAAAAAGGAAGGCATCATCCGCGAGAAGGGATTGATGAAAGACATCGTGCATAGGGTCGCCAAAGCGGTAAAGAGCAACCTGCAATTGGACTGGTACAAAAAGGAAGATGCAAAAGCCGCTATCCGTCTGGCCGTGAAGAAAGAATTGCGGGGTAAAGTAGATATGGCAGCCCTCAACAACATCCTGGCCGAGATCATGGAGCAAGCCGAAGGTCAGTATAGTGATTGGCCGAGGGTGGGGTGAGGAATAGAAGAAACTCCAACCAGGTGTAGTTTGTACCCCCACTGGGTGTAGAATTTTTCTACACCCAAATATCCAATAGGATTTTAAATCCGGCATTTAATTACCAGGCAGTCAACTTCAGGTGGAAACTTCTGACAGTATTAAAAAAGGCATAATTCACACCTGCCGGGCAGGGACTTGGACCAGTGTAGTCAAGCCTGACTGTTCGGCAGACAGGCGAGACGCACTAGCGGAGCATTTATAGATATTGATTTTATATGAGGGTGTAGATACAATCTACACCCAGTGGGGGCAATTTATTTGGAACACAAGCGCCAATTTATTCGTCACTATTTCGCATTATTCTGATTTGACAACAGCAGGATTCGTTATTGATAAAGATAGTGAATCAATTTTTGTTAAAAAATCAAACTGGAATTGAGATTGTGTATTATTTTGCTTTAACAATATGTACTTTTAAAATCAAATTGAAATGGGCCTGTTTGAATGAGGATCAAACTCATTTCAATTAAAGCACTAATGAAAGAAGCAGCATTTTACTTCTCTTAATAAAATGAAATAAGAAAATATGAATTCCCCGTTTGTCGACACTATATTAAATATCCATTATCTGGAAGAGAATTTACTTGATATTCTTATAGAGAAAACCGAAATAATTGAATTTCCTGCACGTTACAAGCTGATTAAAAGCGGGTCCATTGCCAAAAGGATTTTTTTTGTTGAGAAAGGCGCAATCCGAAGTTATCATCTGAAAGATGGCAACGAAATCGCCACCTGGTTTACTTTTGAAAATGAATTTATCACTTCCTTTTACAGCTTCATCTCCAATGAACCATGTCATGAAACAATTGAATTATTAGAGGACAGTATTCTTCACGCTTTAACTTTTGATGACCTGAATGCTTTGACCATAAAATATCCAGAGGTAAATCATCTTTACAGAAAAGTGCTGGAGTTGAATTTTGTTAAACAGGAGAGAAAGCTTAATGAGCGGTTTGACTCTGCTAAAGATAAATATCAGAATTTGATGTCAAAATATCCTGAAATTTTACAAAGGGTCCCGCTTGGATACATCGCATCTTACCTGGGAATAACCCAGTCAACCTTGAGCCGCATAAGAAAAAAATAATCCCTGTTTTTTATCACTAACCGTATCATTTGTTCTAAGGGTCTGCTCAAATATAAATCGCTATTTTGAAAAATAAGTGTGCTGCAGATTTGGAATATTTTTTTATTCAAAACCACAACAATAGCAGGGTTATTGTGAGGATTTTGAAGGGAAAAATATTTCGAAGATGTGGTACAATTATACATCATAAATGTAATTTATATTTAAGCAGACCCTAAATCAAGTCGTTTTTTGCCTTTTGTCAAATCGATTTTTGATCTGGGTCAAATACTATTTTGCCCTTGATCAAATCCTGTTTTGTCCTGTGTCAAATTATTTTCGAGACAATTATTTAAACTTTGACACACGGTTAACAAATAAATCATGGAAGCTACACTCATTCAAAGTAAAAAAACGATTGAAGTTGTCAGACTCATAAAAGCAACTTATGAAGATGAAGCCACAGTTGTAAATATTTTAAGTACGTCATTTGAAAGTGATCCCCATCTGAAATGGATGCTCGCAAAGAGCAAAAATCCCGACAAGTTAAACATCTTGATGCGCTACCTGTTCCGTGAAACAATGCAGATTGGTGATATATATATGACTGAAGACAAGACCGCAACAGCGCTGTGGAAAAGTGAGCAGCAAGCGAAGTTTACTTTCGAATATGTGAGAAGAAATTTGGGCTTCCTGTTTCAAATTGGAGTAAAGAGCGTACTTCGGATATTGACAAATGAACGGTTTACTCATACACAATATCCAAAAACGGGAAAATATAGGCAATTGTACCTCATAGGAGTGCTTCCTGAAAGCCAGGGCAAAGGATATGCAAGCAAGTTGATGAATCCGGTGATGGAAGAGATGGAGAAAAAATCGATGCCTGTATACCTTGAAACTGCCAACACCAAAAATGTTCAGATATATGCAAGGAAAGGTTTTAAAACATATAATACATGGTTTAAAAAGGGTTTGGAACTATATTACATGAGAAAGAAATAGATATGCTATGAATATAAATTATAGCAATTATAATTTTTTAGGTACTTACCCAGCTAGGTGTAGTTTGCAACCTCACCATTATATAAAGGGCACCTCTATTAATTCTTTTTGGAATACCAACGTAGGTATTTTTTTCAGATACAAGGCGCCAAAAACGGAGTTTAACATCGCTAAATGAGTATTTTGGTAACGCAATAGCTGGAAAAAAGCCCGAGTTGGGAAACAAAATGGAGTTATTAGAGGTGTCCTAAAATCAAATTCAAGCAATATTGATACTCCGGAAACCACTCTTCGACATGTTCCGAAGGGCATGTCGAAGAGGTGAGGGATATCGTCCCTCCTGTTAAACCCGGATTATGTATTAGAACTTCGTTATGAGCCTTTAAAATACAATAAAACAGCCACTTATTGAGACGAAGCATAGCACCGCTATGGTGAGTTGAGATAAGTGTGTGTAACGCGCTGTTTTGAAGAATTTTAAAGGCGGAATAGATTTTCTAATGCATATTTCGGGTTAATACTCAATATCCGCTTATATTTCTTCTGCTTTATAACCTGCCTTATTTACAATCTCAACAACATCGGTTTGCAGTAACTTAGTTGTTTCGATGGTAAGTATCCTGTCGTCGTGTGTCAAATCCACTTCCCAATTCCCGATATGCTTATTTTCATCAAGAAAAGGGGTGACTTTTGTAAGGCATCCTGTGCAATTGATATTTGTTTTAAATTTTAATTTGTTCATGATTTTAATTTTTATGATTTGGTAATACTTAGAGCCTGTCTATAAACTCGGTGTCTGGTTCAAAAAGTTCGATATCAAGGCTTGCGCAGCTCGAAAAATGTGAATTTACATTTCGTAAATGACCATTTTGAGAGCAAGCCTGTCTGCCGACAGGCAGGCGTAACGCCGATAGCGGACTTTATGGACAGACCCTTAATTTTAAATCTTGCTTGCTTTCAGGCGCAGGCTATTGGCAACAACAGATACTGAGCTGAAAGCCATTGCTGCTCCGGCTATCATCGGATCTAATAAAAATCCACTAATAGGATATAATATTCCGGCAGCTACCGGTATTCCGATTATATTGTATATGAATGCCCAAAACAAATTTTGCCGAATGCCCGTCACTGTTTTTTTTGACAGGTTCAATGCCTTAGGAATTGCCATCAGGTCAGAAGTGATCAGGGTCATTTTAGCTACATCCATGGCAATATCAGATCCTTTGCCCATCGCAATGCTCACATCAGCCTGAGCCAAGGCATGAGAATCATTGATGCCATCCCCCACCATTGCCACAATCTTTCCCTGAGATTGCAACTCTTTTACAAATTGTGCTTTATCGGAAGGCAAAACCTCCGCTTTGAAATGGCTTAAATTCAATTCATTTGCAACTGCCGCAGCCGTTTGATGGTTATCTCCGGTCAGCATATACACATCAATATCCCGGTTTTGAAGTTCTTCAATTGCCATCATTGATGATTCTTTAATTTTATCAGCAATAGCAAGCAGACCCAAGGCTTTATCTTGATTGGCGAAAAAGATTACTGTTTTGGCTTGTCTTCTAAGATCATCAGCTTTTTTATTTAGTGCGTTAGGTACAGCAATATCCTGCTCGACTAATAGTTTCTGATTGCCTACATAGAACATCATTTCTTTGGAATCCATTGCCTGAACGCCCATACCTGTAATGCTCTCGAAACCGGTAATGATATCGGATGTAATTCCCTCCTCCCTGAGCTTTTGAACGACTGCTTCTGCCAGAGGATGCTCAGATTTTGATTCCATCGCCATTAGGATTGGCTTCACATGCTCCGATCCAATCTCATCCTCCCAAAACACATCCGTTACGACTGGTTTTCCTTCGGTAATGGTTCCTGTTTTATCTAATATAATGGCATTCACCTTGTGCGCCAATTCCAGGCTTTCAGCATCCTTGATCAGGATATTGTTTTCGGCTCCTTTGCCGATCCCGACCATAATGGCTGTGGGTGTAGCAAGCCCCAAGGCACATGGACAGGCAATTACCAGCACCGCAATAGATGTGAATAAGGCATGCGTAAAGGCGTCTTCCCCACCAAAAATCATCCAGGTAATAAATGTGAGGATGGAGATTCCGATCACCACAGGAACAAATATTCCTGCGATCTTATCAACCAGTTTTTGCACAGGTGCCTTACTCCCCTGTGCCTCTTGTACCATCTTAATAATTTGCGAGAGCAAAGTTGCGCTCCCTACTTTTTCGGCTGTAAATCTGAAGCTCCCCTTTTGATTGATTGTACCGGCAAATACTTTTTCGCCCCTGATCTTTTCGACAGGAACAGGCTCTCCGGTGATCATACTTTCATTCACAAAAGAACTGCCTTCAATGACTTCACCATCAACAGGTAGTTTTTCCCCCGGACGAATTACAATGGTATCTCCCTGGAGCACAGAAACAATTGGTATTTCCACCTCTTCACCATTTCTTATCGCTTTTAAGGTCTTTGGCTGCAATCCCATCAGTTTCTTAATGGCAGACGAAGTATTAGATTTCGCCTTTTCTTCGAGGAGTTTACCCAGCGTAATAAAGGTAATGATGACCGTGGCGGCTTCGTAATATACGTGTGGCGGTATGCCCCGACTGCTCAAAAATTCCGGGAACAGGGTATTGAATACACTGAAGCTAAAAGCAATCCCGGTACTTAGCGCCACCAGGGTATCCATATTGGAATTTCCATGCCTCGCTTGGT
>JAUUZS010000295.1 GCA_030589835.1 Cyclobacteriaceae bacterium | reverse complement strand
TTTTATCATAATTCAGTCCATTTAAAAAAATAAAGCATCGATATCTATACAAAAACCATCGGTATAGTATATATAGAGCCTGTCCATAAACGTGTTGTCTGGTTCAGAAAGTTTGCTATCAAGGCTTGCGTAGCTCGAAAAATGTGAGTTTACATTTCGTAAATAACCATTTTGAGAGCAAGCGTAACGCAGATAGCGGACTTTATGGACAGACACTATATAGTTATTGCCAATGGCCACAAAGATATTAAAATAATCTTAACAAATTGGCGGCATTTTGCGCTCTCTAAAGAGAAAATGTTATTTTATTGCGCTCAATTATTAATTTTGCCTTTCAGTATATCATTCAATATAAGCGATAAAATGAAAAAAATATTAGCATACATCCTTACTCCGCTTCATCTTCTGACCTTCGGATTGTTATTGGTTGTTTTTCATCCCATCCAAATGATTTGTTGGAATGTGTTTGGCTATCGGGCGCAAAAGCGATCTGTGGAGATTTTAAACTTTTTGCTCATCAAAAGTATGATAATCTTAGGCGCTCGTGTGAAATTCAAAGGTTTTGATACCTTGCCAAGCGGCAAACCCTTAATCGTGGTTTCCAACCATCAAAGTCTTTACGATGTACCTCCAATGGCGTGGGGCTTCAGGAAGCATTTCCCGAAATATATATCAAAAATTGAGTTGGGAAAAGGCATACCAAGCATCTCTTACAATCTCCGAAAAGGAGGTTCTGCATTGATAGACCGAAAAAATCGCGGTCAATCCATCAAGGAAATCATTACGTTTGGCAGGCAAATTGAAGCAAATAATTATACGGCTTGCATTTTTCCGGAAGGAACCCGCAGCAAGGATGGAAAAGTACGGAAATTTAAGATTGGAGGCTTGGGTACTCTACTGAAAACAATCCCTTCAGCGGTCATTATTCCTTTTGCCATTAATGGAAACTATCGTTTTCAAAAGACGGGATTTCCTATGGGCTTTGGCGAAAAAATTACTTATTCCGTTTTGCCTCCCATTGAAAGAGCTGAGCGCACAGTGGAAGAAATTGCCGAACTGGCTGAGCTGGCAATAAAAAAGGAATTGGGTCAGTTGTGAGTTCCTCACTGTGAATAAGAAAATTTCTACATGCCTCATCTATTTGACATTATTTTCTGATATTAATGTAGGGTTTACATCAATTCCGCCAGGATGATTAAGTATCTCGATTTTTTTATTTATAAATTCTAAATAACTGTACACTGATACCCAAGGTTAATGACAATTTTAAGTTCTTGAGATGAGTCTGGTATAAAAACGCTCAGAAAAAACCTCTCACCAAGGCGCAAAGTATTGATTATTAGCGTTTATTTCTTGGCGGTTCTGAAAGTGGACAGGCAGGATTGCATGAAAACTGTTTTAAATGAGTCCTGATTGGCATTGAGCAATAAATCCGATGAAGGGAAAGAGCTATAATTTGGCATGTCATGCCATTGATTTCCAACTGAAATTATCTACTTTGTGCCCATGGAATATTTCAATGATTCAAAGTATTTTGACTATGCCGCTTCATCACCTGTGTGGCAGGAATCATTGGATGCTTTTGCAAATACGGCGAACTATTTTTTTGCTAATCCATCCTCCAGGCATCGCCCAGGAAAGGAGGCGAAAAAGGAATTGCTGACCTTAAAAAAAGCCTGTTGCGATGCGGTTCATTTTTATGATGGAAGACTATTGCAATGTGCCTCCGGATCTGAGGCAAACAATATGGTAATAGAAGGGCATTTGAGGAGTTTCCCGAAGGGGAAATTGCTGATTGCTGAGGATGTACATGACTCCATTTGGTATGCTGTCGAAAAATTTAAAGAATCTGTTGAAGTACTAAAAATAGATCGCTTTGGTCAAATACCAATGGATAAATTAAATCGCGCACTGACCGAGGATATTACTTTGTTGTGCATCAATCATGTGAGTAATGAAACCGGGGCGATTCATCCGATACAGGAAATGGCAGCATTGTGTGCCAACAAACAAAAGAAAATTTTGATCGATGGTGCTCAATCCCTTGGGCACTTGCCGATTCACATGAATTCCATTCCCTTTAATTATTATACCTTTTCCGGACATAAGTTCGGGGGGGTAAAATCACTTGGAGGGGCATTTATTCGTGATGATCACTTTGAGCCACTGGTAAAAGGAGGGAAGCAAGAATGGAATCTAAGAGCGGGAACAGAAGACCTGGCAGGACTATCTGCAACCATTGCCGCACTGAAAAAGAGCCTGGAAGCGTTAAAAGACGAGACGGTTCGTTTGAGTATTTTAAAAAAATCAATGCTTGAACAGCTAACAAAAGTACCTCAGGTGCTCATCAATAGTCCTGAAAAAAGTGTATCCGGGATTCTATCTGTGAGTATTCCCGGAGTGACTGGCAGTGAGATGGTAGTTTTGTTATCCCACTCAGGTTTTGCGATATCGACCGGATCGGCCTGTCATGCCAATGAATTGGAGCCCTCAAGAATCATCCTGGCAATGGGGAGGAGCAAAAAAGAAGCCATTGGCACCATTCGCATTAGCATGGGTAACGGCACTACGCGTGAAGCGGTAAATGACTTGATGAAAACATTAGTTGAAATAGTAAATTAGCAAATTGATTTGAAACCAGTTTATCTACAAGATCCCACTTTTATAGAACTAGACGATGCGTATCGAGGCCTTCCTAAGTTAGGGGAAATATGGATTACCACGTCAAATTATCAATTGGCCCTTCACGAGCTGGAGAAAATAGGATTTGTTGGTATGGAGATATTGTCAAACGAAACCAAAGATAAGCCGGATGGCATTCGGGCTTTCAAGGGGAAGCATGGGCCATGCCTCTTTACAGGATGGAAAGCGCAATATAAAGGAGCAGCATTGGCGGCATTGGACGATGACAACCACATGCTTTTTAGAGACGAATATAAAAGTGTTTGTGATAAAACATCGCGCATTTATTTCTTGCCTCACTATAAAAACCGTATCGACTGTATAAAAGAAAGTGATGATCCGGTGCAGCATAAAGCACAAAATGAAGAGGGCTCAGGTGATTTTGAATCGGATCAATCCTTTTTATTTAATCAGCTAAAAAATGAGGCCCGAAGTTCGGACGGCAGGAAGGTGTATTTTTATCCCGGTCCTTTCATGATGCTAATTCTTCAGGATGGCACCATCATCCGTCGTGGGAAATGGAATAGCATCCCAGTAAAACTTGCTGATGAGCTGGTGCGCCTTGATGGTCTCAGGAAATTGACGGGAGGACGCAACGAAAAAGTGTCCTATTTTCAGGATGAATATGCAAGCTATGGATCTGCTTGTTTATTGGGTGATTTCAAGTTTGAAAGAATCGGGCCGCTTGACCGTGAAACGGATTTCTCACAATTGAGCCAGCTCAGCAGTGATTTTAGAGGCAGGTTGCTTAAGCTCATAGCTGCCCGCAAAAAATATTTCGTGCTCATTGGGAACGACGATCAGGATCAGTTTGGTTGCTGTCCTTCACACGAGGTGACCGAAGCGAACCTGCTCGTTAAGCATGGTATATTAACTGCGTTGAGCGAACCGATGCAGGGAGATTCTTGCCCCGTCACCATTTACGCATTTAAAGACGAAATTTCCTTCCATGAAAATGTATTGACCAGTAACATCAATGCCGGTTTCAGAAAGCAGGTAAATACTCATTTGAAGAAATCAGGCCCATCGGGCGGGAAGGTAATGTTGAAATGGATGCTGTTGGCTTTCATCACTGCAAGCTTGGTTTTAGCCTCCAGAAAGTGCGCTAATTTGCAGCACACTTCAGCGGAAAAACCATTATATGAACAGCTCAATCCAAATAGTAAAAAACAAATCCAACTGATCCTTTTCCATAATAAAAAGAGGTGTTTTCAATGCCTTCAAATAGAGGAACTTACTCGTGAAGTGCTCCAGGAAACTTTCTATAATGAATTAGCAGGAAATGACTTGCAATTTAAAACAGTGACCATCGATGATCCGGAAAATATTTATATTGTGGATCATTTCGGGATTTTTGCCGCTACCTTAGTCCTTATGGATTTTAATGAAAGAGAACTTGAAAAATCAAAAGTGTTGTTGAATGCCACTGCTCTGTATCGAGAAGAAGAGGCCTTTAAAGCACAGCTAAAAAGTGATGTCGAACAATTCCTGACTGCAGCTGATGAATGAGTTATTTGTTTCAGCTCTAGGATGCCTGACTTTGGGTATCATGACGACCTTGCACCCGTGCCCCCTGTCCAGCAATATTGCTGCGATCTCCTTTATATCAGGAGTTTCTCTAAACAAAAAACGGCAGGTTTTTGCGTTAATTAATTTCAGCCTTGGGTATATGTTTGCTCTGGTAGGAATGGCCTTGATTTTAAATTATAGTATGATTGCGGTCCCCAAGCTCAGTATATTTTTGCAAAGTACAATTTCCTCTTTTCTGGGTCCGCTATTGATCCTCGTTGGGATGGTATTGTCAGGCATGATAAAAATAAAAAGCCTTTTTAACACTGTTCTATTCGGAAAGAAGGTTTTGCGCAGCGGTTCTATATTATATTCATTTCCAATCGGCGTGATCCTTGCAATGACTTTTTGTCCTGCCACGGCATCGCTTTATTTTGGGATTATGATCCCTTTATCTATCAAGAGCAGTCAGATTTTAGTATTCCCATTATTGTATGCGTTGGGTGCCGTCCTGCCCATTGCCGCCACGAGCATGTTGATCAGCCGAGGATTGGTGAATGTGCTGAAAGATCGTTGGGTCAGGAAGATGCCTCTCATAGCAGGGTGGGTATTGATTGCTATAGGAATATACATTACCTTAGAGCAGCTTTATTTATAGATTCTTAGTACAGGAACACGGATTGATACATGGTATTTGAATTCATAATAATCCACAGCTATTTTCCTGCAATAAAATTTTAGGTTCACAATAATTGAAATCAATTGGAATCAGCGGGTAGTACAGATCCTTTCGTATTGACAGTCCAATTAATTGGTCACCTAATATGGCCTGTGGTTTTATTGATTTTTATCCTGGTTTTTAAAAGCAAAATCAGCCTCCTGTTCCATTCCATTAAAAAAATAAGGTTTGCCGATGTCGAAGCTGAATTTGAAAAAAGAGAGCAATCGTTTGCCGAAAAAGAGGTGAGTCCATTAAATGATGAGCTTGATGGACTGTTGGATAAAATCAGAATTCTTGAACAGGAGGTGGCAGAACTGAAACATGAACCGATCCAGGATTTGCCAGACGACACAGAAGCCATAAAGGGCCGGATCATGGATGCGCTAGCACATGGGGCTTTTCGTTGGCGATCCATACCCAAACTCGCGGCATTATCAGGTTCTTCCAATGATGAAGTACTCAATGTACTGCGAAATGAGCAGGATGTCATCCTGGGCCAGGGAAAATCAGGGAGACAAATTGCTAAGCTTAAATCCCGGTGAAGTGGAGGATCCTCCGATGTCCCGTCAAGTAGGGTGTTTCGCTTAATCCTAAGCTGGACAAACTAGGAGTGCTTGGAGTTTCAAGTATTTAGAGTGCCTATATCAATTGGGAATTGTAGCCACTACGTGAGAAGTCATATGATGCGGGTTTAAAATGAATTAATAACATTCGAACATTTGAATGAAGAATTTAGAAATAAAATTGAGCGTTCTGAAAGGCATTTTGGATAAAAGGTTTTCTTTTAGGGCACCTCTAATAACTCCATTTTGTTTCCCAACTTGGGCTTTTTCCCAGCTACTGTGTTACCAAAATACTCATTTAGCGATGCTAAACTCCGTTTTTGGTGCCTTGTATCTGAAAAAAATACCTGTGTTGGTATTCCAAAAGGAATTAATAGAGGTGCCCTTTAAG
>JAUUZS010000236.1 GCA_030589835.1 Cyclobacteriaceae bacterium | reverse complement strand
CCAAAAGCTGCGTTATCGTCCTTTACATCATGAGCATAACTACCATCAAAATGAAAGGTGTATTCATCTTGATACACTTCTCCCATGCCCAATAATAGATCAAAAACACCATCCGGCAATGGTGCCGGGGTGCCATCAGCAACAGTGAAGTCGGCATCAGAATTTGCGAAATAATCACCCCCGGAGGCGTGACTAGGTGATAACTTCCATGTTTTGCCATTCGCGGCGGTTGGCCCACCGGTCAATAGTACGTATGGTGTAAGATCGACTGCCAGATCAGCGGAATCATCATCTGATCCTGTAGCTCCTGTCACGGTAAGGGTCGCTGTATAATAGCCTCCATCAGCATACTCGTGAACAGGATTTTTATCGGTACTTGTTTCACCATCACCAAAGTCCCACAACCAGGTATCGGCATTGTGGCTTAAAGCAGTAAACGCTACGGTCTTATCCACCACGCTGAAATGAATTACAGCCGATGTGGGTAAGTCCACTTTTGTTTCTTCACTACAAGAAAAGATCAAGAGTGATAGAAGAAATAATACACTAATGTGTCTTAGTCTAAGTTGTTTCATATTGAGTAATTTAAGTTGAACAAAGTATTACAAATTAATAATTTAATATAATTATGTCATTAATGATGTCATAACTTTAACATTGAGATATATTTCAATACTAACTTTTTAATCCTTCACTAAAGATACAAAACTATTATCTCAAATTTTAGTATGCATGCACACTAAATGCACTTACATAAAAAAAGTCGCTTTCGAGACTACTTAAGGTGATAAATATCACCATTATATCATAATCCGATTTCGCTATTCCCGCTTTTCAATCCTCATATTGCGCATACAACTTCGTGGTGTCTGCAAACTAACATAGCAATCCAATGCATTCCGGAGAATCCTAAAGGAATATTTCGAAGTAATGCAAAGCAAGCTACCTGCCCAAAAGCACCTGTTGCTGACATCATGTATCCAGATTTGCAATAAAAGTCTAATACGATTCAAGTGGTCTTGGCTCATGGCATTCCGGGAGTTCAATACACCCTCAGCCAAGGCCTTTGCTATTTCCACTTAAGCTATATATTGATGTTACTTGTTAGTAAATAGGGCCTGCATAAAAACGCAATAAAGGTCAAAAAAACATAATAATGATAGCTTAAATGGAGATTTACAGTCCTTAACCAGCACACAATATGCAAGGATTTTGAGGGTTTTCAGTTAAAAGCCTTGCATTTGAAAACTTAAAACAATGATATTTTATTGCTAGCCTCAGGCACATCATCTACCTCGCAGCCCTCAGCTCGCAGTATTAGTATACAGCTTCGCTTCGGCTGCTTGTATCTAATGCACCTGAGACTTTCTTAGCAGGCCCTAAATAAACGAAGGATTAATTTCTCATTCGCAATGAATTTACTATACGTTTTCGCGAGCTGGCTCCCTTATCGTCGGGCAGTTTAGGTTCTAATCAAAACAGCTCCCCATCGTCGCAGTTTTGGCTTTGACGGTGGGGAGCTGCATATAAAAGAGTGGTATACTATTTCTAGCTATTGCCAATCATCTTATTAAACAAATCCAGTTGCTCTTTCATGGCAACAATTCTATCAGCTGGCTTTGTGCGTGCTTCAAGCAACATCCAACCATCATACTTTATTCCTACAAACAAATCCATGAGCTCCTGATACGGATAATCCCCCACATTTAATTCACGAATATGAACGGTATCGCCAAACCATTTTTTCACTGACTTAAAGTTTCCTTCGAGTCCAGGAGACAATAAATCCTGATCGTTACAATTCCAGCACATTTTCACGCTTTTCTCTGTAACCTGATCAAAAATGGCCTTCATATTTGGCAGTTTCTGAGTGTCCTTTCCGTGAACTTCTACCCGGATTACTTGTCCGATGTCGCTGGCAAACTTTCCGGCTTCGTTGAGCGAAGCAGCAATTTGAGCAATGGTTTTTTCTTTTGCCACTTCCGTAGGCAGCCCATTGGGTTTTACTTTTATTCCTGTTGCCCCAATGTCTTTGCACAATTGCAAATATTCTTTGGTTCCCTCGATATTCTTGCGGACTTCGGCCTGATCGGCATGGTGATAATCGAAATTTGATCCATAGCCGAGGCAGGTAACGGAGCTATCGGCAAAGCGCTTTTTCACATCAGCACGCTGGCTGGCAGAAAGACTGGTTTCTACTCCGTGATCATGCTGAGTACGCAATTCTACTCCAAGCAATCCTGATTTTTCGCAGTTAGCGATCAAGGTAGGCAAATCCCAGTCCTTGCCCCACTGATAGGTAACAAGACCAAGCTTCATTTTCGATTTTTTCTTCTTGGCCTCCACCGAAAAAGGGTCGATCAAAGAAAGACCAACACCGGCGACCATACTTTTCTGAAGAAATTTACGTCGTGATTGATTTATATCCATAATGTAATAATATTTTAAAAAGTGAGATTCAGCCTATATCACAGCCAATTTAATTATTTGATTTTCAATGAAATATTCCAGCGCAATACTTTTCAGGAAATTAAATATACAAATTCAACTTACCTGCTGTTATATTGAGTGAAAGACATTAATTGCTGTGTAATACAACAATTAATGTCTTCATTTCATTTGACTTTCTTGGTTTAATCTTTAACCAGGATTGCTATACTTTACTTGGTACAACATATTCACCACGATAATTTCGTGTCAGCATCTTATCTGCCTCCGGATCGTTCACGAACTTCTCTGATTTAGGATTAAAAGTCAGTACTTTTCCTAATCTGTAAGCGATATTTCCAAGGTGCGCTAATCCGGAAGATAGGTGAGCCGTTTCAACCGGGCCATTAAGAAGGCTGGCATCATGATTGCGTACCGCATCAATGAAATTGGCAAAGTGTCCGTCTGTGCCACCGGCACCACGATCCATACCTGATCCTGAATCTCCACCATCTTTACCTGATTTACCTGGGGTTCTGTCTTTTCCCAAATAGGACTTATACTTATCATAGCCCTCAACAACGATAATTCCCTTATCTCCATAGAAAATATTACCAACTGTTGCGCCATCTTCAGTGTTCGTACACCAAGGACGTACTTCAAATTGTATAATCTTATTTTCTTCAGGGTAATTATACACAGAGGTAAGCACTTCTGGAACTTCTTTGCAATCATCCCAAAGGAATTTTCCGCCCATGGAGGTGATTTTTGTTGGCAGGCCAACATCTAATCCCCACATGCAAAGATCGGTCTCGTGAATTCCCTGGTTACCCACATCACCATTGCCATAATCCCAATGCCAGTGCCAGTTATAATGTACAAGATTTTTAGTGAATGGACGTTTTGGAGCTGGTCCGGTCCATAGATCATAATCCACACCATCAGGAACGGGAGAGAACCCCTGATCACCAATATCACCTCTCCAGCGAAAAACAAGGCCACGTGCCATATACACCTTGCCGATATATCCGTCACGTATTAGTTGTATTGCTTCGTTTACTGCAGGTGAACTTCTCAATTGTACTCCGTGCTGAACAATACGATCATACTTATGTGCTGCCTCAACCATTTTGCGGCCTTCCCAAATATTATGAGAGCCGGGCTTTTCAACATAAACGTCTTTTCCTGCCTGGCACGCCCAAATTACCGAAAGTGCATGCCAATGGTTAGGGGAAGCAATGCTTACCACATCAATATCTTTGTCGTCCATCACCCGACGAAGATCTTGCTCAAGCGCTACATCTTTATTATAGGTCTCTTTAAAGCTCGTCTGGCGCTTTTTCAGAATGTTCATATCCGGATCACACAAAGTTGTAATCTGAACATTTTTCTGTGCCATAAGGCTTTTGATATGGCTTTTACCACGGCCATTTACTCCTAACACGGCAGCATTAATGCGGTCATTTGCGCCAAAAGCATTCGTCGGTATAATTGTAGGAGCTACGATTGCTGCTGACCCAGCTGCAGCGGTTTTCTTAATAAAGGATCTTCTTGTTAATTCCATAAATCAATTATGTTTAGTTTAAAATCTAATTTGACTTCCTCTTATTGAATTTAATTGTTTTTAGTTCATACTGTGCAGTCGCTGGTGCACTATTAATTCCTTTTTGAGATAAAGATGGAGAATAGTGTAACTTTTTCATTTTTACTTATGCTAAAAAATACCTGTTATTATGTAGGATTTGTCCATAATATCCGACCTCTCCGTTATGCCCTCCTGCCTGTATGAAAGCCTGTTTAAAAATTATCATCCCGACAATATTTTTCAATCTGCACAAGTCCTTGTCCGCAGTACTTCGTACTAAGTCAGCCTAGGCTTGATCCCGAACATTCTATCCAAACTCATTACCGAATTGACAGACAATACAAAGTGCTTCAACGGGGTCATTTATAATTGCAAACGTTTGCAATTGTGAGAATGGCATGTTTCCCTTTTGCACTATGTACAAGCAAATATAAATCATATCATATTATTTTTACTATAAATAGTAAAATTTTAAGCCTTGAAAGTTAACTTTTCTCAGGAGATATTGTCGTTTAAACGGAAATTCCGTTAAATTGTCACAATTTTAGGATAGCATATCCATACCGCTTATTTATTTTGAATAGCGAAAACCAATTATTGCTTTTATTCGCTTTTTTTAATTATTTTAAATCCTTGGCTAAACTTCAATAAATGACACTATTTGTCACAATAAAATAAATAAACTCAATAAATATTTAAAACATGACACAAAGAAGAGATTTCATCAAAAAAAGCATGCTCGGATCTGCCGGCCTTACTGTCGGAGCAATGGGATTCAGTGCTAAATCATATGCTTCAATTATGGGGGCGAATAACCGCTTTCGCATTGCAGTATGTGGTGTAAATGGCCGTGGTAAAAGTCATATCAGCGGATTTGGAAAGCAGGAGAATGTAGAGGTTGCTTATCTTGTCGATCCCGACAGTTTGTTGCTGGGAAACCGTGTGAGTGAGTTGCGTGCAAAAGAAGGCGGTAATCCCAAAGTAAAAGGGGTGGCGGATGTACGCCACGTACTTGACGATAAAAATATTGATGCCATTAGCGTTGCAACCCCTAATAGTTGGCATTCCCAGATGGTGATTTGGTCAGCCCAGGCTAAAAAGCACTGCTATGTAGAAAAACCTGCGAGCCATGATATTTACGAAGGACGTGTAGCACTTGCAGCGGCAGAAAAGTACGGTATTGTTGTGCAGCATGGCACGCAGCGACGCAGCGAACCTAAATGGGCAAGGCAAGTATCTGATATTCGCTCTGGTAAGTATGGCAAAATGGTAGTTTCTCATGGATTGGCATGCAAACCACGTAAGGGTATCGGCTTTGAAACCGACTCTGCAGCCCCTGGTCACTTAGATTGGAACCTGTGGAAAGGGCCTGCAATCATCAATAGCTACAACAAAAACCTGGCACATTACAACTGGCATTGGAACTGGGCAGTGGGTAATGGGGAATTGAATAACCAGGGAACGCACCAGCTTGACGTGGCGTACTGGGCACTTGACGAAGAGGTTGCAAATACTCATCCTGTAAGAGTTATGGCCCTTGGAGGAAGATTTTCATGGAATGATCAGGGGGAGACACCTAATACCATGTTTGCTGTGGCTGAATTTGCAAATGGGCAACAAGTCTTTTTCAATGTCAGGAATGTTAACTATGAAGGTTACCAAAGAGAAGTTACAAACCGCTTTTATTTTGAAGACGGGGGCAAACTTATTGATGGAGAATATATATCTCACAACGGAAGTCAGCCCAGGGATGTTAAAATTGAAGATGTACCCTTAACAGAAGGTGGTTCTTTTGGCAGTTTCATTAATGCATGCCGTGCCAATGACCCATCAATGGCCAATGGTAATATGAAAGATGCACACTTCAGTTGCACATTGGGGCATCTGATGAATACTTCATACCGACTTGGCGAAAAATTGCCTTTCAATGAGAAAGCAGGTCAGTTTGGAGATAATAAACTGGCATATGAGGAATTCATGAAAATACACGCTATTGCCCGTGATGGCATGGGTGTACCCGAGAATAATGCAGAATATATTGTCGGTCCATGGCTCGAGTTTGATGGTGAGGCAGAACATTTTGTCGGAGATCATTCAAAAGAAGCTAACCGATTGCTTGCTGATCCAAGAAATGCGGAATATGACATTCCTTCACCATTGTCAGTATAGAATAAGAGTATGATGAAAACGGCGATGGGCATAGAACTCATCGCCGTTTTTGAGTTTACCCATCCAACCAGGTTTAATGAAGCATAACTATTTCAGTTTTTTACACAACATCAGATGACGCGCCACTTAACGTTTGCTTTGTCTTTTGAATAGTGACAAAACCGTTTTTTTATAAATTAGGTAAAGGGTACCTCTAATAACTCCATATTGTTTCCCAACTTGGGCTTTTTCCCAGCTACTACGTTACCAAAATACTCATTTAGCGATGCTAAACTCCGTTTTTAGTGCCTTGTATCTGAAAAAAATACCTGTGTTGGCATTCCAAAAGGAATTAATAGAGGTGCCCTAAATAGTAAACGATCCTTCTTTTTAGCCCCAACGGGGCATTAGTCAAAAACAAAGGGTATTTCGCCCTTTGTGTAATGATACTAATTTATCATGAGCCCTGAAGGGGCGAAATCAATTTATTCAGTCCCAAACATAGCGTTCATCATATTCAATATTGTATCTTTTCAAAAAAGTAAGATATTCCTCCTTAACCCAACTTGAGAGAGGGAACTCATAAGCCTCTGGATGATAGCATGTTG